>DASZDV010000030.1:0-4611 GCA_035941575.1 Pyrinomonadaceae bacterium | reverse complement strand
ATTGCGTTGTGAGTAAGTCGCAACGCGGGTGAGGAGGGCGTATGAGCACACTACTAGCTGACCTTCGGTTTGGAGTGCGAATGCTGTCGAAGAGCCCGGTGGTGACAATTGTCGCCACTATTGCTCTGGCACTCGGCATTGGCGCTAACACTGCGATCTTCAGCGTGGTGAACGCGGTATTGTTGCGGCCGCTGCCGTTTCCGAATCCGGATTCGCTGTTCAGGTTGTTTGAGTCAGATACACAACACGGCTGGTTGTACGGTTCGCACTCCTATCCCAACGCCCTCGATCTGCGCTCGCAGAACACGACCTTTGAACACGTAGCTATTTATCACACCAGCAATTTCATTATGACCGGCCACGGCGAGCCTGCGCGTTTACAAGGCGCAGTCGTAACTGCCGATCTCTTTCCGCTACTCGGCGTGGCGCCGTTGATGGGCCGTACGTTTGTGCCTGACGAAGACAAACCGTCTACCGGACGTGTCGTCATTCTCAGCGAGCAGCTTTTTAGGAAACGCTTCAACGCTGACGCGTCAATCGTGAATCAGCCGATCACACTCGATGGCGTCACCTTCACCGTCATCGGCGTGATGCCTGCATCGTTTGAGTTTCCGATTCAGAACGAACCGGTTGAACTATGGACCACGATCGCCGGTGACGCCTCCGGCAAATCTCCCGTGACTGCCCAGCGCGGCGCGCACTTTCTGCACGTAATTGGGCGGCTTAAACCCGGCGTGACGCCCGAACAGGCCCAGAGCGATCTGACCGCGATCGGCGCACGTCTTGAAAAGGAGTATCCGGATACAAACACGCACAAGAGCCTGCGGCTCGAGTCTGAATTGGAGATTTTGGTCGGCGATGTTCGTCCCGCATTGTTGATCCTGTTGGGCGCCGTTGCGTGTGTGCTTTTGATTGCGTGCGCGAACGTGGCGAACCTGCTGCTGGCGCGCGCAACGGGCCGGCACAAAGAGATGGCGATTCGCACGGCATTGGGAGCGAGCCGCATACGCGTGATTCGACAACTGCTGACTGAGAGCATTCTCCTTTCGCTCATCGGCGGCGCACTTGGACTGTTACTCGCAGTGTGGTGGTCCGATGTGTTAGTCGCCTTGGGCAAGGAAGACATTCCGCGTGCAGTCCACGTCGGAATCGACTGGCGCGTGCTTGGTTTCACGTTCGGCGTGTCGATGCTAACCGGACTGATCTTCGGACTGGTCCCTGCATTTCATTCTTCAAAAACGGAACTCGTCGAATCGTTGAAAGAGGGTGGGCGTGGGACGAGCGAAGGCGCACGCCGCAACCGCATGCGCAACGTACTTGCTGTCGCCGAACTGGCGATTGCGGCGATCCTGCTCGTGGCGGCGGGTTTGTTGATTCAGAGCCTCTGGCGTTTGCGAAACGTGAACAGTGGTTTCGACCCGGACAATGTGTTGACGTTCAGCGTGGGTCTGCCGCAAACGAGATACAAAATCGATCAGATAAGCCGGTTCTTCGCTGATTTGAGGACGCGGCTGGAGTCTTCGCCGGGCGTTCAATCGGCCAGCTCGATTTTCCCGTTACCGCTGAGGGGCGATCGCTTCATGATCTCGTTCCAGATCAAAGGACGTGAAGTCGCGCAGAAGGATGAACCGTCTGAAGACATCTTCTTCACCGGCATCGGCTATTTCCGGACGATGGGAATTCCGCTCATCAAGGGCCGCGATTTCGATAACCGCGATCAGCACGGCTCTCGACCGGTAGTGATCATCAGCCAGGATTTTGCGCGGAAGTATTTCCCGAACGAGGACCCGATCGGCAAGCTCATGAGTCCTGGCATTGCAACGTACGAAGACGAAGCCGCAGAGAGGACTTTTCGCGAGATTGTCGGCGTCGTTGGCGATCCCAGAAACCACGCTCTCAGCGCGGAACCGAAGCCGGCTTACTACGTCCCGCAAACACAGATTCCGTTGAATGAGGCGGCGATGGTGGTCAAGACCACTAACGATCCACACGGCCTGGTGTCGGGCTTCAGGAAAGAAGTCGCGGCGATGGATCCGGATCTGCCGGTGTTTGGCGTGAAGACGATGCGCGAGTACCTCGCTTCGTCCGTGTCGACACCACGTTTTAACACGACGTTGCTTTCGATCTTTGCCGGTGTCGCACTGGTGCTGACTCTAGTCGGGCTCTACGGCGTAATGAGTTATTCAGTGGCCCAACGGACCAACGAGATCGGAATCCGTCTCGCTCTCGGCGCGCAGTCGCGCGATGTCTTGCTCATGATCGTCAAGCAGGGATCTTTATTGATCGTCCTGGGACTCGGAATCGGAATGTTGGGAGCGTTTGCGGTGACGCGTGTGATCGCGAGTCTGTTGTTCGGCGTAACTGCGAAAGATCCGCTGACGTTCGCGGCTGCGGCTGTGTTGCTGGCGATCGTTGCGCTGCTGGCCTGTTACATACCTGCATGGCGCGCAACGAAGGTTGATCCGATGGACGCATTGCGTTGTGAGTAAGTCGCAACGCGGGTGAGGAGGGCGTATGAGCACACTACTAGCTGACCTTCGGTTTGGAGTGCGAATGCTGTCGAAGAGCCCGGTGGTGACAATTGTCGCCATAGTCGCGTTGATGCTCGGCATTGGTGCAAACACAGCGATCTTCAGCGTGGTCAATGCAGTGCTCTTGCGCAGCTTTCCTTACACGGATCCCGAGAAGCTGGTGCTGGTTTGGGAGAAGCGACAGGGCGGCCGGACAGATCAGAACGTGATCAACCTCGCGAACTTTTCCGACTGGAAAGAGCAGAACCAGGTCTTCAGTGACATGGCCATGTTCTTCGATCGCAGTTTCAACATCACCAGCGACGGCGAACCAGAAGAAGTGCCGGGTCAAATTGGAACCGTCAATTTGTTTTCGGTGCTTGGGACAACGCCGATGCTCGGCCGAATGTTTGTCGAGGAGGATGCTCGCGACAACCAGTCGCACGTCGTGATTATCAGCTACGGACTCTGGCAGCGACGCTTCGGCGGTGACAAACAGATCGTCGGGCGAGAGATCACGCTCAACAATCGCGCCAACACGATTGTCGGTGTCATGCCCGCGGGCTTTGGCTGGCACATTCAAAAAGGAACTGAAGCGAGCAAGCCGGCCGACATCTGGGTGCCGTTTGAAATCTCGAATGACTTGCGTGCACGTCACGGACGTTTTGCTTCGGCCGTCGCTCGTTTGAAACCGGGCGTGACGATCGAACAAGCAAAAAGCGAGATGGACACGATTGGCGCCAGGTTGGCCCAACAGTATCCGGAGTTCAATTCAACGTGGGGCGTGAATGTTGTTCCGTTGCGAGTTCAGTTTACGGGTCAGATTCGACGGCCACTTCTTATCGTGTTGGGCGCTGTCGGGTTTGTGCTTCTAATCGCGTGTGCGAACGTAGCGAACTTGCTGTTGGCACGCGCGAGTTCGCGGCGAAAAGAGATCGCGGTGCGCGCTGGATTGGGCGCAAGTCGCTGGCGTATTGCGCGACAGTTACTCACCGAAAGCGTTTTGTTGTCGTTAATCGGCGGCGCTCTTGGTGTTCTTGTGGCGTGGTGGGGAACGAAGGCGTTGGTCGCATTGAGCCCACCGGCACTAATAGACCTGCAACGCGTCCGCGTCAACATTCCAGTACTGGGATTCACGCTCTTGTTGTCACTGTTGACCGGGATCGTTTTTGGGCTCGCGCCCGCGCTTGAAGCGACGCGATTCGATCTTCAGGGCGCGCTGAAAGAAGGTGGAAAGAACATCGGCGGCAGCGCCGGCAGCTCTCATCTGCGGAATCTCTTCGTTGTTACGCAGGTCGCGCTTGCTCTGGTCCTACTGGTCGGCGCGGGCCTACTCGTCAAGAGTCTTAACCGTCTACAGTCTGTCGAAACAGGATTCAACAGTCAGAACCTTCTGACAGTCCGACTCAGTCTTCCGTTCCTCAAGTACGACACCGATCAAAAACGGATCGACTTCTACCAGCAGGCAATGAACCAGATGCGATCGTTGCCGGCCGTGGTTTCTGTTGGCGCGATTAACTCGCCTCCTTTCACCGGACTATATCCAGGCACGAGCGTTGAGGTCGTGGGCGCTCCGGCGTTGCCGCCCGAACAGGAGTTGAAGACGGGCGTCTGCGTTACCGACGCTAATTACTTTCAGACGATGCAGATTCCGCTGAAGTACGGCCGGCTGTACACGCAGCAGGAAACAACGGAGATGCGTCACGTTGTAGTGGTGAATGAGACGTTTGTGCAGAAGAACCTTAACGGCGAGAACCCGATCGGCAAACGGCTCGTCATCTACATGAAACAGCAAAACGATCCTACGGAGATCATCGGTGTCGTTACGGATCACAAGCATCTTGGACTCGATGTCTCTGTCGAGCCGATGGTCTATTGGCCGCATGCTGAACTCGCTTACCCGGGAATGACGTTGATGTTGCGCACCAGTAACGACCCGTCCGTCGTTGCGCCGGCGGCCCGTGGAATTATTCGAGCACTCGATCCGCAACAGCCGATTGGCGAGATCAACACGATGGAGAATCTGCTTTCGGTTTCCGTGGCGCGCGCGCGATTCAGTGCGTCGTTGTTGACGGTGTTTTCAATTCTCGCGCTGGTGATG
>DASZDV010000029.1:0-4195 GCA_035941575.1 Pyrinomonadaceae bacterium | reverse complement strand
GTATGCGGCTGCCGCCTGTTCCGGCAAAAGCACGCGCTGCTTGTCCATCTGCGTTATCCGTGAGATCTGTGGCTCATTTCTTACGTTCAATCCGATCCCGACTGTATCGACACACGGCGCCGTAGTCGCAAAAACGGCAGGTCTTCTGGCGTTCCGACGGATCGACGCGAAAATCGCCGGCGCGCATCCCGTCCAAAAACTCCCAGATCCGTGCGACGACCTCGGCGCGAATCCTTTGCCAGTCATCTTCCGAAAAAACCGAGTTCTTGGCGCGCAGCCGCAGGTATTCCAACTGGCTTGCGCGATACAGACCTTTGTTACGCCGGTCTTGCGCGCCGCGAATGATGTAGTACCCACCACCCGCGATTGGACGATCCGGAAGGATTAGTTTTTCCAGTGCTTCGAGATAGATCGGGAGTTGGAGACTGCGGCCTGACGTTATGTCCCAGCGACTTGCGCCCGTTGAGAGTTTGTAGTCGTAAGCGACAATCGTGTCGTCGCGCGCGACGTCGACGCGATCGATCTGTCCGCTGATCTTGATCGACTCTTCGCCGACAAACGTTTCGCGCGTGAGTTCGAGCGGCTCATCCTTCGAATCCGGATCCTTCGCAGCCGATTTGATCCCGCCAAAGGCTACTTCGAAATACGCCGGCAGAACTTGTTGATTTTCCGCCGCCTCCTGAACCTCCAGCTCGTACAACAGCACCTGGTCCAACAGGATCTTGCGAATCTCACGATCGATCTTCCAGATCTGTTTGTTAAGCGGCGGTACGACGCGTTCGTGTTCGTCAAACACTTTATCGGCTATGGTGGCGAGTTCTGTTTGTAGTTTTTTCCGATCGAGTTTGTGCAACGGCTCGCGGCGATGGCGTTCGAAGAAGCGCCGCAGAATGTCGTGCAACAACTTGCCCGCGTCGATCGCCTGAAGATCCAGCGCCGCTTCGCCGCGCGGTTCCAACCGCAACACGCGTTGCGCATAAAAACGGTAAGGACAATTACCATAAACGCTTAAACCGCTAGCGCTGTGGACAAAATCCGGACCGAATTTGTGCTTTAGCAGCTTCAAGAGATCCGGATCGGTGATTTGTCCGTCGTATGGCCCGAAATAAGGTCCGCAGCGTTCACGCTCAATCTCGATCCGTCGCAAGGCAGCGTCGCTGAGAAAACCGTCGTTGCGGGCGAGTGTCAAAAAGCGCTTGATGCGTGGTTGGGGCAGAAGCTTTTCTCTTTGGCCCGGGTGACGGTGGCGCTCCTGCTGCCGCACCAGACCGATCTTCATTTCGTTGGTGGTGGTTGCTTCGCCAAGATGCTTGCCATCGTAATCGCGCCGGATGATTTCAGTTTCGACTCTGTATGGCGCAATTGCACGGCGCAGTTCGTCGATGTAATAAGAAGCGACTGTCTCGGTGTCGTCTTCCAGCATCAACGGGCGCGTGAGATAGAGACGTTCGGTCGCGCGACACGCTGTTTGGTAGAAATAGTGTTCTTCTTTGAGCAGCGTGTTTGGCGAGATGTCTTCCAACGTCAAACCGTACTCGCGAAGCCGATCGCGTTCCTCATGCGGATAGATCCAATCGCGTGAGGCACTCAACGGGAATCCACCTTCGATCAACCCCGCGACGAACACCGCACGAAATCGCAAGCCGCGCACGTCAGTCGCTTCCAACACACGTAAACCGTTTCGATCCGGCGCGCCAAAGAGTTGCGACTGCGATCCGAGTGACCGGCGGACCTCCTGAAGAAACGTTGAAAGGCGTGTTGTCGTAACGCCGTTGCCGCCAATCTCGATACTCTTCATAGCTGCGACAAACGCGCGGCGCATTGCTTCGAGCGCGTTGAAATTGAGCATCACCTGCGGCAGTTGTTGTTCGTTGGTCGATTTTCTTGCGGGTTCGGTAACTTGATCGCGAAAGCCGAGGCGGTCGAGGAGTCGCATCAACTCCGCGCGTAAATCCGTCAGTTTGCCTTCGCGAGGAACTGAATACAGCAGTTCGGAAAAACGGCGGACGACGAGCGCGGTCCACGCGAGCGTGGATGGATGGATATCGCGCGACGGACGGCGCTTCTTCTCGACGCCTTTTTCATCGAGCTTCACGATCTCCGCGTTCTCGACGTTGTCGGCAATGTCCGTGTCGCGATCCTGCGCGCCCGGATCGATGTTCAAGACTTCTTTCGTCGCGACTGCGCCGGGAAGCTCCGTGAAGAGTTTGTGAGCACGCACCAGCCACGCACTGACGGACAGATCGCTTCCGACGTACGCAAATGCATTCTCCAGCGCATCAGCGTCCCAAAATCCGATGCGGTAATGCTGCTTCAAACGATCCAGCGCGTCGGCGCCGAGCGCCGGCGCGTCTGTACGCAACAACTCCAGATAGTTTTCGTCAAAACGCGCTGAAAGGATGCGCAACTCCGCGTCGCTTAGACGGAAGTATTCAGACTTGATCAAGTCCGCGAGTTCCGAAATGCGTGTGGCTTGTTCCTCTTCGGTCGTGAGACCTTCGAGCAGCGGCAACAGTTTCAGTGCTGCGCGATTTGCGGGGACGTCGCCAGCGTCAATGCGCAACTCGAGATTGCACGGCAACGACTCTTCTTGAAGTACGCGAGCAATCGCGTAGGAGTAACGCGCTCGTTCTCGAACGACGAGCGCGATGTCACGCAGATCGTAGTTCTCAGTTAACACGAGGCGCTTTATTTCGCGGGCGATGGTGCGGATTTCTGTGTCGCGATCCCCACATTCGAGATAACGGATCTCTTTCGACAAAAACTCCGGTTCTTCAGACACCTGGTCGGAAGAAGTCAAAGGGTTGAAGAGGTTCTCGCGGAGTTGCGATAGCACGCCCGTGGGCGCTGTGTAGTCGTGCGTGTGAACCGTGTCGAACGTCGCGATACTTTGCAGTTGGCCGATAGTTTCCTGGAACGGAATGAAGATGTCGGGATTGGAGTCGTCGTGATTCAGATTCACGATTGTCGCGGGCAGATGCGGAATCAGGTTGCGCAGAATCTCGCCCTGAACGGGCGTAAAGTCGAAAAACCCATCGATGACGAACAGTTCGACGTTAGCGACCCACGGCACGCGCACACCGCGCCCGTCGATCAGACCGCGCAACACCCACAGGGCGCGCAGTTGATCCAGATCTTCTTCCGTGAAGTGGTTCTGGTTTAGCAGTTCGCTGTAAGTGGAGTAGATGAGTGCGACTTCGTTATCGAAATCGAGCTGCGTTATTCCTCGCGGTTCGCCGCCGCCTTTTTCCAAATCGCGCGCCCGCGTGGTCAGGATTTCGGTGAGTTCGGCGGGAGTTTTTGCGGCGCGTTCGATTTCGCCGAGGAGCGTAGTGACGCTGTTCACGCACCCTTCGCGTGCGGCGAGTGGCGCGAACGCTTTCAGTTTGTTGTCCGCCAACAACTGAAGCAGGACTTGCGAGATCAGGCTTCGCTTCAGTGGCAACTCGTCGTGATCTATTGGAATCCGCGGCGGCAAGCCGTTTCCTTTGTCGTCAACAGCCGAATACAACAACCGCCGCACAAAACCGCGAAACAGGTAGACGGGAAGTTCACCCCAAACGCCGCGGTTGCGATTACCGTCGAGAATTTCCTGGGTTACCTTTTCGAGTAGTGGATACGACGCGGCGAGGTAGATAAACGCATCGCTGCGATTGTCGGCGACAAGTTTTGCGCAACGCTCGATAAGCAGCGTTCGGTTGTTATTTAGTAGAGGACCTAACCAGATTTCGTTCACAACTATATTCGCAGCTTACACAGATTATTTTCGCCTGTCACCGGCCTGTGCGGAGTGCGCTTTGAGGAGGGGAAAATCGTCGTCTGGAATCGGAAATTCGTCCTCGACGAGAGCGGTTGGGGATTCGGGGAAGAGTCCGCCTTCGTCCAGAGCGAGCGGCCGGGCTGCCTTGTCGACTTGTTCGAGTATTTCGATCTCTTCGCCGGCGATTGCGCCGCGTTCTTTGAAACGTCTCGCCGTTACAAGCACGCGAGTCTCGAGGGAGCGCACGCCTTTGTTGTACGACTCGAGCGCGCGATCGAGATTTCTGCCGATGTCGTCGAAGTGATTAGTAAACACTCGCAGGCGATCGTAAAGCGTCTTCGCGAGGTCACTGACCTCCTGCGCGTTTTCCGCCATCTGTTCCTGACGCCAGCCGTAAGAGATCGCTTTGAGTAGAGCGATCAGGGTGGTTGGAGT
>DASZDV010000028.1:0-2178 GCA_035941575.1 Pyrinomonadaceae bacterium | reverse complement strand
AACTTGAAGTTAAACGAAGTACCGCCTGCCTTCGGCCAAAGATAGACGACGATGCGGTCGGGCAGCACGTCGTATTGAGTGATGGACCAATCTTTCAACGCGGCTTGAAGCGAGCTCCGATCGACCTCCGCGCCGGGTGGGATCCCAACTTCCGCGAGCATCATTCCGTACCCACGAAAACCGACGCGCCCAGCTTCAACACGACACGTGATCTCGTCGTTGATCTTCGCTTCAGTCTTGTCAAACCTCACTGCCAGACGCAGATCAGCATTCGAACTATTGTTCGCAACCTTCGCATCACTCCATGGAACATAGTAAGTAGCCACCGCCTGAACAGACGCCAGCGGCAGACCTTCCGGACGCTTGATTTCAATCCGGTTCTTTCCAACTGTCAGAAACCGGGAAATGTCTACCGTCACTGGATTGTTAAAACGATCGATGAGTTGGAGGGTTTGCACGCGGTTACCGTTGACGACGATATCCGCTGACGATTGAACTGCTCCATTCGTCGGACTAGTAAACAGTAACAACATCGCATCGACCACGTTTACGGTGGCTTGCGTTGAGTACCACACACCGTAACGATCCTTCTGTTTCAGAAGAAAAAGCATACCCCGATTGATCAACTTCCTGTCAGCCTCGCAGCCGGCAGTTTGCGAATTGCAGTTTTTAGCGAGTGCCTGGATCACGAGCGCTGTTGTTTCAATGCGTCCAGCGAGTCCCCAACCGTAGAATGGTGTGTTGGTTTCGAGTGCCCAGTACGTTGTGTTTCCTTCTTTCAGAGCGAGCGTACGGAGCTTCTCGAGCGCGGGCTTTGCGCGTCCGATTCCCTTGGCATCGATAGCGGCCAACGCATACGAAGCAAGTAAATAAGGTTCGTCGATTCGTTGAGACTCTCGACCGAGAAAATCCAGCGCGCGTTTCAACGGCTCGGAAATCTCCGAATCCGTTCGCGCGAGAACGCGCGCGACAAACGCTGTCAGCACGACACTCGGCCCCTGAGCGTCGCCCTCTTTCCAATACGACGTCCGCCAACTCCCGTCCGGACGCTGTTGTTTCACAAGCCATTCGCGAGCCTGTTTCACAACTTCCTGGTCCACTGACGTCACGTCGCCGGCATCGACTAAGAACCGTAACGCATACGCGGTTAGCGCCAAGTCAGGTTCACCGTATCCCCAGTAAGTAAAACCACCATTTTCCGCGCGATAGTTGAGCAACCGGCTGTAGCCGTCGTTCAAATAACGTTGCGCCCGTGAGCGCAGAGTAAAAGCCTCACCACTCTTTTTGTAATGGCGTAACAGCATTAGACTCGGATACGTAGAGGAGATCGTTTGTTCTCCACACCCGTATGGCCGCTGCATGATCGCTTCAACGCCTTCGACGACGTGCGACAACAGGTTTGGATAAATCTTCAACTCGCCTCGGCTCGAGTCCGCAATCATGCTCTGCGCAATGTCCAACTCGAGCGAAGTTCCCTCATCGAGAACGTCGCCGGCTGTCACCGACAACTCTTCGCCATCAGGATGAACACTGACTGGTTTTTCAATCGCGTCGTTCTCGTCACTACCGCGAGCAGTGATTCGTTGTTTACCGTCTTTCACCGGTGCGATCACACGAAAGTCGAACGTCTCGCGCTTCGCGTCGCCTGCGATTAAGCTCGTCTGCTTCTGGGATGGTCCAAGCAGCGCGAACCAACTCTCCGGCTTGATTTCCAGATCAACCTTTTGTGTTTGTGACAAATAGTTGCGGACCACGACAGGCAACGAGATCTCGTCGCCCTCGGTGAGCACACGCGGCGGCTCGTGTTCCACGAAGAATGGCTGAAACGCTTTGATCTCCTTTTCAGTTGTTCCGACTCGGCCGTCTTCAGTGGAACCGATGACCACCATCTTCCACGTCGTGATGTTGTCGGCCAGTTTGAAATTGATCTGCGCGCGGCCCTGCTTATCAGTTTCAACGGAAGGTTGCCACAGGAGTGTTTCTGGGAAGTATTCTCGCAAACGTGGAGTGGAAATCTGTTGCGAGCCGGACTTGGGAGCGACTTTAGTGAGATCTGTGACGGTCTTCTTACTGGAGCTAACCGCCGCTGAAGACGACTGAGTTGCCAGCGGCTCGGCGCCCGCGGTCACCGTGACCGTCTCGGCGACGGTGCCTGGTTGCAGGGTCGCGTTCACCTCG
>DASZDV010000027.1:0-3479 GCA_035941575.1 Pyrinomonadaceae bacterium | reverse complement strand
ATGAATCCACCGGTGATCGGCAGCCCGCCTAATGACAGCATGAATATCGTCATCATCGCCGCCATCGCCGGCGACTTCTGACCGAGTCCGGTTAGATCGTCGACGTTGTCGCCGATGATTCCACGACGTCGGAGGCTGATGATGATGCCAAACGCACCCATGTTCATCAGCGTGTAGACAAGCAGGTAAATAACGAGCCCGATGTAGCCGTAAAGATTGTTGGCAACGAGTGCGAGCAGCAAATAGCCGGCGTTTGAGATCGACGAATACGCGAGCAGACGTTTTGAGTTTTCTTGTGTGACGGCGGCCCAGTTCCCTACCAGAATCGTTATCGCCGCCACGAGTCCGAGCAACGGCGCCCAATCAGCGCTCATCGGTCCGAGAGCTTCTGTGAAGATGCGCGCGTAGAGCGCGAAACTCGCGGCCTTCGAACCCGTAGACAAAAACGCCGTAACGGAAGTAGGCGCACCCTCGTAAACGTCCGGCGCCCACATGTGAAACGGCACGGCGGCGACTTTGAAGAACAGTCCTGCGCTGAGCGCGATCATCGCAAACAACAGCAGTGGCCTTAAACCAGCGATCTGATCCGCAAAAGCGTCGCCCGCCTGGGTCGCGCTTTGAACGCGCGGCACTATGTCTGCCAGACTGGCGCCGATGTCTCCGATATTTGTCGAACCTGCGATTCCGTACAGCAACGACATTCCATACAACAGCACACCAGACGAAAACGCGCCAAGCAGAAAGTATTTCATTGCCGCTTCGTTCGAACGTTTTTCGCGTTTCGTGAAAGCGACGAGCACGTAAAACGTCAGCGCCATCAACTCGAGACTGATGTAAAGCGAGATCAAATCGTAGCCACAGGCAATGAACATCATCCCGACCGTGGCGAACAGCACGAGCGCGTAGTACTCGCCATGCTGTTCACCTTCAATGTCGAGATAGCGCGTCGATATGCCGATGGCGAGTCCAGCGGCGATAAGAAAGATTGCTTTGAACAGAAGCGCAAAACCATCGATACGGACCATCCCGTAGAAACCGTCGAACGGCAGCGACCCCCCCATGTAGCGCCATTGGAAGACGAGAGAAATAAACGCTAACGCGATTGCTATGAGTGAGAAGTAGGCAGTGAGTTTGCTCTTGCGATACGGGAGTATGACTTCCATCACGAGCGCCACGCACGCGCAGAAAGTCAGGATCAACTCCGGCACGATGAGTTGCAGGTCCGCGATGTTGATGACAGACGTCGTGTTAGCTTGCAAGAGAAACATTTTGCTTTATCTCTCCGCGCGTTCTGCTTGTGCCGGGACTGCCTGGCCCGGAATCACGTAATCGGGTCTGACTTGTTTCACGACCGCGTTCACAGGCTGCTGAATGTATTCGAGGAATGGTTTCGGATAGATGCCGATCCACAGGGAAAGAATCATCAGCGGCACCATGTACGCCCATTCGCGAACGTTGAGATCCAGCAGCTTTTCGTTCTTCGGATTGGTGATGTTGCCGAAGAACATACGCTGGTAAAGCCAGAGAAAGTAACCGGCGTTGAGAATGATTCCGAGTGCCGCCAACGCGGCCCAGTACGGATTTGCTTCAAACGCTCCTCGCAGCGCCAAAAACTCCGAGATAAACACAGCCAGCAATGGCAGACCGATCGCCGTCATCACCATGCCGAGAAAGATCGCGGCGTAACCGGGCATCACGTGCGACAGACCACCAAACTCCGCAACGTTACGCGTATGCCGTCGTTCGTAGATGATTCCCACAAGCAAGAACAGTGCGCCTGAGTAGATGCCGTGATTTAGCATCTGCATCACACCACCATTGACGCCGTTTGGATTAAGCGCAAACAATCCGAGCATCACCATTCCCATCGATGAGACCGACGAGTAGGCGACGAGTTTTTTCACGTCGCCGTCTTTCTTGACGACGAAATACATCGCCGCGAGCGCGCCATAGATGATGCTGACAATCGCGAGAAACACGACCACGCTGCGAACCCCGAAAGTGCCAAAACTCGTGTGCCATGTACTTTGGTCCTTTGACGCACCGGGAAACATCGGAAGGTTGAAACGATAGAAGCCGTACGTGCCCAGCTTCAGCAGGATTCCAGCGAGAATGACCGAACCCGCAGTCGGCGCTTCAACGTGCGCGTCAGGCAGCCACGTGTGAAACGGAAACATCGGCACCTTGATCGCAAAGCCCAGTGCGAAGGCAACGAACAGAAGAATCTGTAACGTGCCCATCTCGAGGACAGATCCAATCGCCTGCATGTAGACGATATTGAAAGTGCCGGTGCCGTTTGCCAGAGCCGTCTGATACGTGTTCCATGCGAGTTGCGCGGCCTGTTCGTTCCCTGCGAGGAGACCGACCATCTGCTGTGTAACCTTGCCCGTGTAGGCCGCGTCTTGCGTCAGGAAGTACATCTTCAAAACACCGAGCAGCATCACGACCGAACCCACCAGTGTGTAGAGAAAAAACTTGATCGCCGCGTACAAACGGTTCTCGCCACCCCAGATGCCGATCAGGAAGTACATCGGCACCAGCGACACTTCGAAGAACAGGTAGAACAAAAACAGATCCATCGACGAGAACACGCCAATTACCGCGGTCTGCAACAGCAACAACAGAACGTAATACTCTTTCTCACGCTTTTGAATGTAGTCCCACGACGATAACGCAGCGATTGCGCCCAATAACGTTGTCAGGATGATCAAGAGCACCGAAACGCCGTCCACGCCCATTTGGTAACGCGCGCCGATGATCGGAACCCATTGGAGGTCCTCTAGAAACTGCATGCCGCCCATGCCGCGGTCATATTTCAAGAGCCACAGCGACAGGATGAAGTCGAGGGCAAACCACGCGGTGGCAAATCTCTTGACCAGGCTCGACTGATCTTTCTTCATGAGCGCCAGGATGAGGATGGCGCCGATCGCCGGGAGCCACGTGATGAAAGAAAGAATGTAATTGTTCATATGTTTGTCACAGGATCGCCGGGAAGACGCTGCGCAGTGCTGCCGCAATGTCTTTCGCGAAGAACGCGGCCACGGCAATCATCAGTCCGACGACCATAACCAGCGCGTAATTCTGCGCGAAACCGGTTTGCGCCGCGCGCAGTAGCGGCGACATCAAGCGCACGATGAAAGCGGCGATCGTGTTGACAAGGCCATCCACGAAGTACTTGTCGAATCCACCAACAAGGCGGCTGGTTTGCCGGCTCAACCACGCGAGCCCATTCACGATGCCGTCCACGACTTTCGCGTCAAAGGCAAACACCGCGCGTGCGAGATCCATCGTGCGCCGCGTGATGGCCCAACCATAAAACTCGTCAACCCAATACTTGTTGTAACTTGCCAGGTAGAGCGGCCGCAGTCGCTGCGCCCAAATGTCTGGCAACTCGCGACGCCACACGTAGAACAGGCCGCCCAGCAACATACCGACGCCCGCCGCAACTAACGAAATGATTATGAAAATCCATTCCGTCA
>DASZDV010000026.1:0-4703 GCA_035941575.1 Pyrinomonadaceae bacterium | reverse complement strand
GCCTTCCGTGGACGGCGTTTTGCTGACTCGAATTAAGGTCTGACGATTGGCTGTGCCTTCAAACAGGCTATAAAAATTCGTTGGCGGAGCAAGTGGACGGCCGTTGACCTCCAATAGGTAATCGCCTTCAGCGACCTGAATTCCGGGAGCGCTGAGCGGCGCGCGCAGATCGGGGTTCCAGTTTTCGCCGGTATAGATCTTCTTGATTCGATAGCGGCCGTTCTCGATCGAAAAGTCTGCGCCTAACAATCCGACAGCTACCGGATCTTCGCTCGGTACATCACCTGTACCTTGCAAATAGGAATGTCCCACCGCCAATTCGCCGCCAACTGTTGCGATGAGGTAAGCAAGATCGGCACGATGACGAACGTACGGCAGCAGTGCGCGATACTTTTCGTAGACAGCGTTCCAATCAGCGCCGTGAAACTTCGGGTCATAGAAATATTCGCGTTGGACGCGCCACGTCTCACGATAAATCTGTTCCCACTCCGCGCGCGGATCCACACGCATCTCGAGTTGGGCCAGGTTGATTGGTCCATCGCCGATCTTCGCCGGACGGTCGGTTGCTACGACGCCCCACGACGCACCGCCGCCAGCCGCCGATTGGTACAACAGCTTCTTCTTGTCAGCCGAAACTGAGTAAGCACGTATGCCTTCGAGAAACGGCGATGCCGCACGAGCTCGTAACTCATATCGTTGCAGCCGCAACGGCGGTGGTCCGGCAGCGCCGGTCGTAACGATCGGCTCGGTGTAATAAAAACTTCCGGCAGCTCCCGCTGCGAGGTTGCTGTAATCACCAACAGGCACGTTAATCGCAAGGATACGTTGGCCGATGCCGTTGACGTCGATGCGCACATTGACAGGTCTCGGCGCGGGCGGCGTGGCTGGAGCGGGCGCGGGCGGCGCGTCAGGACGCGGTTGGGGCGGAGCAGGTGGCTCGTCGCCGGTCTCGGGCAAGAGGGGTGAGGGTTCATTGGCATTCAAGACCACGAGATAGATCGCACGACGCACAGGCCGATCGATCGAACTCATCTCCAGCCAGCCGGTGCTTGGTCCATAGTTGGTGCTGGCCATGAAGTACAGGTATTTGCCGTTGACGTCGAAAGCAGGCGAGATCGAATCTGCCAATCCATCGGTGACTTGCGACGCTTTTTTGTCCGCAAGTGAATAGACGAAGATCGCGCGCAGGTGGCTCGGCAGGTTCTTCGAATATGCAACCCACTTCGAATCCGGCGACCAAACAGCGTCGAATGATCGAATCGGATCGGGATAGTTGTCGGTATCAATCTTCGTCGGTTTGCCGCTCGCGACTTCGACGAGCCACAAATTGCGATGATTGTCCTGAAGCAATATCTGCGTGCCGTCGGGAGACCATGCCGGCGCAGAAAAGAACGAGGGCGTGGGCAACGGGATTGCGCGCGCGGGCGCGACGCCTAGCGGATCGCCAATCATCAACTGATACTCGCCGCTCGCATCCGAAAGCCACGCGAGCTGCGCGCCGTCGGGCGACCACGCGGGACTGCGATCGTGTGCGCCTGACGACTGCGTCAGGTTGCGATAGTCACCTTTTTCGGTCGGCACGGTGAAGATTTCACCGCGTGCTTCGAAGACAGCGCGAACGGCAGTCGGCGAAAGCGCGAAGTTGCGAATCATGCTCGCGACTTTTTTGAACTGCGGCCGCGCCCAGGGAAAGTCACCGGCGACTTCGATATTCAGTTGACGAGATTTGCCGGTGGATGCGTCGACGAGATGAATGTAACCACCCTGTTCGTAAACGATCGCGTCCGCGCCGGCCGAGGCGGTCATGATGTCAAAATCATCGTGACGCGTAAGCTGCGTCAATTGCTTCGTGTCGGTGCGATAAGCGAAAAGGTTGTTCGTGTGATTGCGATCGGAAAGGAAATAGATCGTGTTGCCGATCCACATCGGCAATGCGTCGTTACTGTTGGTCCACGGAAGTTTTTCAACTGAATTGTCGGTGAGATTCAGTATCCGCACCGGGCGTGTGCGGCCGCCCCGATAGTGTCGCCACTGGCTGAGTTCGTACCACGGCGGAATAAACGCGGTCGTAATTTCTTCGTAAGCGACTCTCTTACCATCGGGTGAGTACGCAACGCTGAACCCGCGCGGCATCGGCAACGGCTCAGGTAGACCTCCGTCGACAGAGATGGTCCACAAGGCAAAGTAAGCTTGTTGCGGCGCACTGGTGCGCACCGACGCGAAGACGACACTGCGGCCGTCAGGCGTCCAGCCTCGCACGCGATCGATGCCCGGGTGATACGTCAAACGTTTCGGATCGCCGCCGGTGGTAGGTACGACGTAAACATCCGTATTGCCTGCGACTGTTGACGTGTAGGCGATCTGCGAACCGTCGGGTGAGAAATATGGATCGAGTTCCACGCCCTGGGTGGAAGTCACGCGTCGCGCTTGTCCGCCGTTGCGGGAGACGACCCACAAGTCGCCACCGTATTCAAACGCAATCAGTTCACGACTCACCGTCGGATGGCGCAAGAGTCGTGTACCCTGACCATAAACCGATGTTAAGAGACAGACGAACACTGCGAGCGTAAAGACGAGCCTTTGAAGATTCATAAAGTTCCCTTGTTGGAGATCTGGTTAAAAGGGATGTTTAGGATTGGATACTTCTGCCAATCCTTGTAATCGAAGTGCCACCATTCGGCTTCGTAGACGGTGAAACCTTCTGCTTCCATCACGCGGCGGAGCAGGTCACGATGCCAGCGTTGCAGGGAAGTGCCGCCCGGATAATTGGGATACGCGCGATCGGTGGTTTCGTCGTACGTGCTCACCATCTCGATCGGCTTCTTCGTCTTGAGATCGTAGAGCGTGATGTCGACTGCGCAGCCGCGATTGTGACGCGAACCTTTGGACGGATCGGCGACGAAGATCTTTTTGTCGTTTGGCGTTGCGTCCCAAAACACTTTGGTGACGTACCACGGCCGGTAAGCATCATGGACCAGCAGTCCGTAGCCCAACGGTCTCAATTTACGACTTACACGTACAAGCGATTCGGCCGCGGGACGTTGCATGAACGAACGCGGTTCGGCGTAGAAGACTGCGCCGAACAGGTTGTTGGTGGTCGCGTACCGAACGTCGAGCCGGATCGTTGGTTCGAGTTTGATTAGCTCGACCAGTTCCGGTTTGCGAAAGTCGCCGGATTCAACTGGTGGTTGGGCGGCGAGTGCTTCTTGTAGCAGTTCTTTGACGGGACGAACGGGCGTGACGCGGAGTTGGTTCGCGCCTGCTTCGGGTTCGATGCGGCGGCGTTCGAGTGTTGCGTTGTTGAGCTTGACTTGCGTTGCCCGGCCGCTACGGCTGCGGGTGAACTCGAGTCGCTGGTTTGCGTGTGGCCCATTTGCCGAAAACTTAAAGACGTTTCGCGAGATCTCTTGTAGCGGTTCGGGTTCGGCGCGTCTGAACGAAGCGGCGAGTTTCGCGTCTTTTTCGAGAATGTAGAGGATGTCGTTGTCCGGCCCGTACTCGCCGATCAAACCGAGCCATCGCGCTGGCGCTGGAGCAGGTCTCTGTGGAATCTGTGAAACGGACTGCGCTGCGTGCGCCACCAACGCATGGACCGCCAACGCAACCACGAGCAGCACAGTTATCTGTCTAATTGCTCTTTTCATTTGCCTAAAATGTAAAAACCCGCCTTGTCCTCACGATAAAAGTCCCTCACGACATAACTCGCATCCATCGCTTCCGTAAAAGCTCGCCGCGTGCGCTCGCGCCACTCCAACGCCAACTCCGGGTTTTGCTTCTGCACCTCGTTGATGTCGCCAGGAATTTCAATCAGCAGCTTGTCCGAAGGGTTCTCGAGAACGGCTTTCGTTGAGTTCAGCCGCTGAATAACACGATCGCTTGTCAGCAACCACTTCACCCAGAGACGATCGGTGCCACTCTGATGCAAAAAGCTTGCTGCATCTTCACCGTAGAAGTTGATCAAGTAGCGATCGGAGATAACACCGAGTTTCGTGAAGTTGAAGTGAGCGTTCAGGCTTTGCAACGGATCAAACGTCCAGGTGATCACATTGATGCCCTGCGCGAGCACTTCTTCCCGTTGCGCGAGTTTCAGTTTGTAACCGAGGTTGAAGTTGCGATACGCGTGTTTCACCGCGAGCATGTGCGAGTGATGAGCGATCTCGCCGTCTTCCTGTGCGACGAAGCCATAAACAAAACCGACGAGAGTCTTACGATCGAAAGCGCCAAGCAGCACGCCGCCGGCTGCTTTCGCGGCGATGAGTTGTGTCAGCGGAACAACGTCGAGGTCGGGAATACCCCAAACTTCCTTTTGCATCTCTTCGACCGCACGCAGCTCCGCAAAGGTTTCCACTTGTCGAATCTCAATGCCTGGAGTTTCTGTTGCTGTAGACATGCGTCGAAAACTACGGAGCTGTTCGTCCTGGACCATACAACACGCGACCGGGACGCGCGCCTGTGTGTTTGCCCTGATCGATAACTATTTGACCATTCACGAGCACGTACTCAATCCCTTCGGGATACTGCAACGGCTTTTCGTACGTAGCGCGATCCTGAATTGTGTCGTAGTCGAAAACGACAACGTCGGCCCAACATCCTTCCTTGATCAAACCACGCCCGTTGAGACGCATTCGCATCGCGGGCCAGGACGTCATTTTGCGAATTGCTTCCTCAAGAGTAAGTACTTTCCGAGTACGAACATAGTTTGC
>DASZDV010000025.1:0-2074 GCA_035941575.1 Pyrinomonadaceae bacterium | reverse complement strand
AGTTCGTCGGCAACAGTTCGGTGATCGAGTTCCGGTGGTAGCTGTCCGTCGGTTTCATAAACCTCCAACACCTTTTTGACTTCCTCCTCATCAAATTGAAGCTGGTCGGCGGTGGCAGTGATCAGCATTTCTTCTACTTGTCCATTCGACAGTGCGGCGAGCGTTTCGGCAACGCCGGCCACCCCGAGATCGTCAGCTCGGTACTCGTTCAGCAGTCGATCGACCTTCTCCATGTCCGTCAGCGTGTCGTGACGCTTGAACGTCTTCAACGTTTCTTCGAGTAACTCATGTTCGGGTGTGTCGATGCCCAGGCTCACAGCGTCGATTATTTTGTCTGACAGCGCGGGTGGAAGTTGCTCGCGCAGCAGTGGAATAACAGTCGCTTCGTCACCCGCGAGAATGACATGTTCTATTCCTTCGTCCCTGACGATACGATCTAACATCTCGACGACTTCTTTCGCATGGTGCAGGTGATAGTTCTCTTCATGTCGTTGGTATCTCGCCTGCGACCAGCCCCCGACGCTCGTGTGTTTTGTCTTGACGTTTTCGATCGAACGCTCGTTAACCGTGCCTCCGGAAGCAAAGACGAAGATCCGGGCGCGGTTCGTATCGGCGAGTACGACCGCATAGCGCCGATACTGATCGATGAGTCGCGCGAGCGGATACAGGTGCGGCCGATCCGACACGAACAGCCGGTTGCGCTCGAACGGCGCTTCAAACTCTCCGACTTCGAAATAATCATTCGCGCTTGAACAGGCGAAGATCGCGAGACCGTTAGTCGAACTGTTGATGCCGTTCTCGAGATACCTGACGATGCGCACGAAATCTTCTTCGAAACCTTCGCGTTCCGGCGATTGGTTCTCGTAGGTTTTAGCGCGTTCGTTCAATTCCTTGCGAACGAACGGCATCAGGTTGCGTTTGCCGTGCTGATCCGCGCGCGTATCAAGGTAGAGGCTAACGAACGGAGCAGAGGTTTGCTCAAATTGTAAGAGTCGATCCAGCAGTTTTTCGGGTTGAGTAGTTTCTGTCGTTTGTTTTGCAATATCTTTGGCTGCGTTTGTCATAGCGCTTTCCTCACCGCGGTGCGTACACACTCGTTGACGCATAGCGTCGCTCTGAATGTAGGCCGGCGTTTTAACGCCGGTTTCGAACAACCAGGCGACTAGCCTGGTCGGGTAGCGACGTACACACGCGCATGTACTCGTACCGTACGTCGGACGGAGCTGCCTGTTTACTTACAAGGCAAAACTCGCTCAAAAGCGAACCTTCTTCTTTCCCACATTTAACTCGGCAACCGCGATGCCAGCGCCTTTGAATCCGTCGTTGTTCAGCGGAGCAGCAGTTGCTTTCGGAAATCAGCATCATGAACACAAAAAATATTCTTGGACTTGCGGGCGCTGCTGCCGGCGTGTGCGTGATGAGATCGCTTGCACGGCGGAGTCTCGGCTACGACTTCAAAAACAAAGTGGTACTGATCACCGGCGGTTCGCGGGGCTTGGGTCTGGTGATGGCGCGAGAATTCGCGAGCGAAGGTGCGCGCCTGGCGCTTTGTGCGCGTGAGGAAGATGAACTCCAGCGTGCACGAGTTGACCTGGAAAGTCGCGGCGCCGAAGTGATGATTCACCGTTGCGACGTCACGAGCCGCGAGGACGTCAACACGCTTGTCGCAGCCGTCGAAAATCATTTTGGCGGAATCGATGTGCTGGTGAATGACGCAGGCGTGATTCAGATGGGACCGCTCGAGGTCATGACTCACGCGGATTTTGAGAAGGCGATGAACGCGCACTTCTGGGGTCCACTCAACACGATGATGGCGGTGTTGCCGGGCATGCGTGAAAGGAAGAGCGGCCGGATCGTGAACATCTCGTCGATCGGCGGGAAGGTTAGTGTGCCGCATCTCGTGCCCTACTGCGCCAGCAAGTTTGCGTTGACTGGTTTGTCGAAGGGAATGCGCACCGAGTTGTTGAAGGATGGCATTGCAGTGACGACCATCTGTCCGGGGCTTATGAGAACGGGTAGTCCGCGAAACGCCGGGTTTAAAGGTAAGCACCGTTACGAATACGCCTGGTTCAGT
>DASZDV010000024.1:0-8211 GCA_035941575.1 Pyrinomonadaceae bacterium | reverse complement strand
GGCCGCCTGCCTGACAGCGTCGGTCTAGCTAACTGGACAGCGACGCTTGCGCCCTGTCCGAATGGCGGCTTCGGTGAAAACCTGAATCCGAGCTGCGATCGAGTTCACGTGTCATCGGGATTCTTCCTGTCCCCCGAGTTTCAACAGCGCGGTTACTTTGCTTATCGCTTTTACGAAGTGGCGCTCGATCGACGTCCGACTTATGCCGAGTTCGTGCCGGACATGGCTATTGTTGGTGGACCACAGTCGCCCGAGTCCGAGGTGTTGAGTAAGGCTGCCTACACTGACGCGTGGATGCAGCGGCCGGAGTTCAAGAGTCGTTACGATGCGTTGTCGAACTCAGCTTACGTCAACGCGCTCGAAGCGAACGCCGAAGTGACAGTGACAAACAAGGCGTCGTTGATTTCTGCGCTGGACGGCGGGTCGATGAATCGCGGTCAGGTGTTACGCAACATCGCTGAGAGCCAGGCAGTGTCCGATCGCTTCTTCAACCGTGCGTTTGTGGCGATGCAGTACTTCGGTTACCTGCGGCGGGATCCGGACACGGTTGGCTACAACAACTGGGTAAACACACTCAACGCGGATCCGAGCAACTTCCGGCACATGATCTTTGGCTTCCTATTCTCAACTGAGTATCGCCAAAGATTCGGCCCATAAGGTATTATCGGCGTCGTTGAACCTGAATCTCTCCCTGAGTTCCGGAAACAAAGCAGCGATAAACATATTCTGTCTTCAGAACGGGGTTACTCATGTCTATTCGAGCTTTAGGGGACAAGACTCACGTGCGCATTCTTGTAACCTTCTCAATCTTTTTGGCCTTCGTCGTCGTTGCCACGAGCTTTCCCACCACGAGCTCAGGGGCTCGCGTGCCGCTGCCGCAGGCAGCAAACAGACATCCGTACAAGGGGTTGCGACGCGCTTTTGTTCCGGGTGAAGTCCTGGTTCGTTATCGCAGTGAATCTCTTGCAAGGGGTCGGAGTGGATCGTCGCGCATAACCGCGCTCAATGGAGATTCCGTGCCGATCGAAGTGCGGCGGTTCGGCGGCTCCGATGTTCTGGAAGGCGCCATGATTGCCTACGTGCCTGCCGAAGATACACTGGAGGCCGTGGCGGCCTTGAGGCTACAGCCTGATGTTCTGTATGCGGAGCCCAACTACATCCTCCGCGCTGACGTAACTCCGAACGATCCCTTTTTCGTTCAGAACCACCAATACGGCTTAGGAAAGATCGGCGCTCCGCAAGCCTGGGACACCCGAACCGGAAGCACCGGACCCGACAGAATAGTTATCGGCGTCATCGATCAGGGCATCGACTTCACCCACCAGGATCTGGCAGCTAACATCTGGACCAATCCCGCTGAGGTCGCAGGCAACGGCATCGACGACGACGGCAATGGCTGCGTGGATGACGTTCACGGCTGCAACTTCGTCAACAACGCCAAAAATGGAAATACGTTTAGTGGCTCCGACTCGGAATTCCATGCGACCCACGTAGCCGGGATTGCAGGCGCTGTCGGCAACAACAACATCGGCATCGCGGGAGTCAATTGGTCTGTTGGCTTGATGTCCTTGAGGTTTCTTTCTCCGGACGGTTTTGGTGACACAGGCGATGCGATCGAGGCTGTGAAATACGCCAAACAGATGCGTCACCTTTGGGAAACAACTGGTCACACGAAGGGCGCAAACATTCGCGTCCTGAATGCGAGTTTCGGTGGCGCCGAGTTTAGCCAGATGTTTCTGGATCTTGTGAACCAACTGAACACGCCGGCGAATGAAGGGATTTTGTTTGTCGCTGCCGCAGGAAACGTCGACAACGGAACGAAAGAACCGAACAACGATCTGGTCCCGCATTTTCCCGGCAGCTTTGACAGTGCAAACGTTATTTCTGTCGCCTCAACGAATTCCTCCGACGCGCTTTCTTTCTTTTCACACTTCGGTGCGACCGGCGTAGATCTCGCTGCTCCCGGTGAAGCCATTCTCAGTACGACGCCACCGTGTTCGAGTCCGGGTAACAATTGTGGTCCCGATCTGCCGCTGGGTTTCGGACCGTCTGACGATACGTATTCGTTCTTCAGCGGTACCTCAATGTCGACTCCGCATGTGACCGGCGCAGCCGCACTGCTTTGGGCGCAGAACCCAAACCTGAGCGTTCAACAAGTCAAGCGCCTTCTGCTGTTCAACGGCGACGTGGTGCCGGCGTTGATCGATAAGACTTTGACGGGACGCCGCTTGAACGTTGCTTCGAGCCTTTCGGCGCTTGCTTCGGGTGACACTGTCGCACCCGGAACAGTCGGAAGTTTCCACATCAACTCGCAAAATGGTCGAGCGCTGAATATCGGTTGGACCGCGTCAGGTGACGATGGCGCCACGGGTCAGGCGTCGCTTTACGAGGTGGATTTCACCGACGGCAGTAGTGGTCAGGTGATTCCGTTGAAGGGAGTCTTGCCGAAGGCTTCCGGGTCGTTGCAATCGGCTAATATCAAAATACCGTTTCGACACCTGAGCGGAACGTTGACGGTGCGGGAGTTTGACAACGCCGGAAACGAAGGCACTCCAGTATCTTTGGCCGTAGGCGTTCCTTTATCGTCGGGTGATCCCTACACGATCACTGAGGGACCCAGCGCGCCGCTCTCGAGCGGCGGCTTGAAGGTTGATCTCAATGGTGACGATCGTTATGCCGACTTCCTTCTGCCGTTTAGTTTCCCGTTCTTCGGCGAGAATTTCACTGAGCTGACACTCTCCACCAACGGCGCGCTCTACTTTTCGGATCCTCCGGTCCGGACGGGACTCCCGCCGGGAGTCCTCGACAACGCTGACGATCCACCGGGTTCGCCACACGCTTTGGGCGGATACAAGATGGTTGCGGGACTGTGGGAGGATCTGGATCTAACCACCACAGTTCGCGCTGATTCTGGCGTGTACGTCACAAGCTCTGCGAATCAGATCATCTTTCGCTGGCAGGGAGTGCCGTGCCATTTCGACGGCAATGAATGCCAGGGCGGTGCGCCCGTGAATTTCGAAATCGAGCTGAATTCAAATGGCGTCATTCGCAGCCGTTATGGCACTAGCGATTCGCAGTTGAAGCCAACCGTCGGTATCGGTGGAGGTGAACAGGAAGGTTACGTCGTCGCCTCGCACACGTCGGAGGAAAACCCTCTGAATCTGACCAACGCGGGACAGGTTACTTACACGCCTCGTGCACAGTCGACCAGTTCCATTCAACTTCCGGGACCGGCGATCAATGTCAATGAAGGAAACGGGTTCATCATTGTCAACGTCACGAGAACAGGCGATCTGGCGAGTTTCGCCAGCGTTAACTACACGACCGGTGATACGGCAGGCCTGACTAACTGTACCGTCGTAAATGGCAAAGGTTCCGAACGGTGCGATTATGAGACCACGGTCGGAACGTTGCGTTTTGCGACCGGTGAAAGCAGCCAACTCATCGTTATTCCAATCGTGAATGACGTACTCGTTGAAGGCAACGAGACATTCACGTTGACCTTGAGCGGCGTGACGGGGGCGGGTTTGGGAACGTCAAACGCCACGATCACGATCAACGACAACGACGCCGCACCAGCGAGTCAAAACCCGATCGACGGTGTCGAGTTCTTTGTAACACAGCAGTACATCGACTTCCTCGGACGCTTGCCTGATGCAGGCGGTTTCGCGAACTGGGTTGCGACGTTGGGCAATTGTCCGGACGGTGGCTTTGGAGAGAATCTTCATCCAGAGTGCGATCGCGTCCACGTATCGGCTGGATTCTTCCTGTCAACTGAGTTCCAGACCCGTGGCTACTTCGCATATCGCTTCTATGAAGTGGCGGTGGATCGGCGGCCGACTTATGCGGAGTTTGTTCCCGACATGGCGCTCGTCGGTGGAGCGCAGTCGCCGGAGTCTGAAGTATTGAGCAAGGCTGTGTACACGGAGGCGTGGACGCAACGGCCGGAGTTCAAGACGCGTTACGACGCATTATCGAATGCAGCTTACGTAAACGCGCTCGAAACGAACGCAGAAGTGACGGTGTCGAATAAGGCGGCGTTAGTCGAGGCGCTGAATGCGGGACAGATGACGCGTGGAGAGGTGCTGCGAAACATCGTCGAGAGCCAGGCGGTTTTCGACAAGTTCTTCAATCGCGCGTTTGTGTCGATGCAGTACTTCGGTTACCTGCGGCGCGATCCCGATACGATTGGATTCCAGAACTGGCTCGACACGCTGAATGCGGATCCGAGCAACTTCCGGCACATGATCTTTGGCTTCCTCTTCTCGACCGAGTATCGCCAGAGATTCGGCCCGTAGCGTGAACATTCAGAACGTTAAATCACGCACTGCGGTGGACATGAGGTTTGACGGCCGGTTTGGGTCTGCCAAGCCTCGGATCGCCGTCCTGATTCCTTGCTACAACGAAGAGCTCACGATTGCCGACGTTGTTTCACAGTTTCGGGCGGAATTACCGGATGCTGACATCTATGTCTTCGACAATAACTCTACGGATCGCACGGTAGAGGAAGCGAGAGCGGCTGGGGCACTGATCTTTCACGAGAAACGACAAGGCAAAGGCTATGTCGTGCAGTCAATGTTTCGCAAGATAAGTGCTGACGTCTATGTGATGGTCGATGGTGATGGCACTTATCCCGCGCGGGAAGTGCATCGTTTGATCGAGCCGATTCTGACTGACGAAGCGGATATCGTGGTCGGTTCACGTCTTCACCGTGACGCCACCAGTCAACTCAAAACTCCTAATCGTCTCGGCAATCGGTTCTTTTTGTACGTTTTGAATTACACGCTAGGCACCACGATCACCGACATGCTTTCCGGTTACCGGGCATTCAATCGGGGATTCGTAAAAGGCGTACCGTTATTTGGCGGCGGATTCGAAACCGAGACCGAATTGACCATCAAGGCGTTGAATCGCGGCTTTCGATTAGTTGAGGTCCCGGTTAACTTAACGACACGCCCCGAAGGCAGCTTTTCGAAGATTAGAATCTTTCGCGACGGCTTCCTGATCCTGAACACGCTTTTGGCGCTCTTTCGCGACTACAAGCCTTTAACGTTTTTCGGCGGTGTCGGTTTGTGCATCATCGCGCTCGGTTTTATACCCGGCATCATCGTCATCTATGAATTTATCAAGACCGGCAGTGTGCCGCGGTTGCCGTCGGCCGTCCTCGCCGTCGGCTTAATTCTCTGCGGTCTGGTTTCAATCACTGTAGGTCTGATCCTTCACACGATCGTGAGGCGATCCCAGGAACTGGACCACCAGCTTCGCACTCTGACGGACGACCTGCGCCTGCAACTTGAGGCCGCGATGAATCAGTCTGATGAGGATCGCACTTGACGGTATGCCGCTGGCCTCGCCCTTGACGGGCGTTGGGCATTACACGGCAGAGTTAGCGCGCAATCTGGCGGTTATTGCACCGTCCGATTCGTTCACGCTCATTTCACCGAACGGTCTGTTGAAAAGGCGCTGGTGGAGCCTTGGCCTGCCGCTTCACCTTCTACGAAACTCCTTCGACGTCTTTCACGGCACGAACTACGAAGTCCCATTCTGGTCGCGACGCCCCTCAGTTTTAACGATTCATGACTTGTCGTTACTCCTGCACTCCGAACTACATGAGGAATATCTCGTGCGACGCGCACGCTGGCGTTTGCCGTTGATGGCAAAGTCAGCCGCCAAAATCATCACGCCAAGCACAAGCGTCAAGAATGAGGTCTGCGAAACGTTCCGTATTAACCCTGACAAGGTATCGGTGACGCCCGAAGCGCCTCGCCCGGTATTCAAGAGGCGGGAAGCGCCCGAGCTCCTCAGGCGCCTCGGCATCGACCGAGACTTCATCCTCTTCGTCGGAACTATCGAACCGCGAAAGAATCTGCGTCGCCTCGTCAAAGCGTTCGATCAACTACTGCGAACCACGTCGTTGTCGCCAACGCTGGTTATCGCGGGCGGACAAGGATGGCTGATGGACGATTTCGTGTCGCTCATCCAACAGAAGGGACTAGAAGACGGGATTTGTTTGACTGGTTATCTTCAGGATGAAGACCTGTGCGGGCTTTACTCGAATTGTGCGGCTTTTGTTTACCCGTCGCTGTACGAGGGCTTTGGATTGCCGCCGCTCGAAGCGATGGCGTGTGGTGCTCCAGTGATTACGAGCAGGATTCCGTCGTTAATGGAGACCGTTGGCAGCGCGGCGCGGCTGGTCGATCCGAACGACGTCGAAGACCTGACGCGAGCAATGGCCGAGATGCTGAGTGATGAAAAGGTGCGAGAGCATTACGCGGAAGCCGGTAGGAATCAAGTCAAAAAATTTTCGTGGGAACAGACAGCGGTGAAAACCTTAGACGTCTACCGGCAATTGGTGCCGCAGAAGCAACTGTAGGGGCGGCCCTCAGTGGCTCTGGCCCTGTTCGGAAACACGCAGGGGCGGCCACGGATGGCCGCCCCTTAGTTTTGTGCTTTTGCCTTTTTGTGGCTAGAACCGGTTCAGGTACTCAGTCGAGTAAATGAAACCGAAGATCATGTGACGGAAGTTGCTAGGATCCGCGTTGAGCGTGTCGACCCAGTTTTTGAATCCGATCGTATCCGGGTCGCGGCGCAGGTAGCCGAAGTACTGCATCGTCACAAAGCCACGGTTGAAGAACTTATCGAATACCGACTGGCTTTCGATTACCGTCCGCGCAACCTGTGCGCGCGTCTGAGTGCCGCCATTCAATGCCGCCACCAAGTCAGCCTTGTTCGAAATCGTGACGCCCGCGGTTTGCTCCAACTTGTCCACGTATTGCGAGTTGTTGAGCGCATCGTAAATGTTCTTGAACTCCGGCTTTTGCACGAAGTCGTTCATGTACTGATTCTTGCTCGCGGTTTCCTGGTCGGGAGACTGCGCGCCGCCGACCTTTTGCATGTCGGGGATGAATTCAGTGTACAGAGGTCGCCGGCCGAGCGCCGCGTCATACCAGCGATACGCCCAATAGCCGCGGCCCTGAAACTCAATCGAAAGGTAAAAGCCGGCTGACACGTGGACGCGGTCGCAGCTCGGATTAAGATTCTCGCCAAAGCCGCCATCGGGACAGCCGCTCAGCGTTGCAACCCAGTTCGCAAAACCGGTCGAATCTGGCATGCGGCCCAGAAAGTCGATATATTGCTGCTGCACGAAGAAATCGATGTCACTGATAGTGATGACTTGATTCGTTCCCGGTCTCAGGCGCACCGGTTTGACCTTAATGTTGCCGTAAAAAAGCTCTGAAGGCAGTCCAGGTGTTTCGGTGACGATCCTTAGCGTGGGAGGCGACTGAGCCAGAACAGGGACGGCGGCAGCGCTCAAAAGCGCGATAATCAAAAGGCTAAACCCGATCTTCATTGTTTCTCCTAGATTCCCAATTTAGTTGTACGGGTGGGCCGGATTGGGGTCTTGTCCTGAGCGCCTTGCGCGCTACTAAGGGCGAGTATAGCGATCTGTTTCAGGGGCGTCAATGAATGGATTTCGGGACAGGATTATCATGTCAATCCTGTCTAATCCTGTCGAACATTATGCTTACAAAGGTCGAGACTAGCCCATCTGAGATTAAGGTCGACGGCAACCGGACGGAGCTGTCGATTCTGATGCCCTGTCTCAACGAGGCCGAAACCCTCGCGACGTGTATCAAAAAGGCGCAAAAAGCCCTCGAAGATCTCAACGTGAACGGCGAAGTCGTCGTCGCAGACAACGGCAGCACCGATGGCTCACCAGAAATCGCCGCCGCGCTCGGCGCGCGCGTGATCCACGTGGCCGAAAAAGGTTATGGCAGCGCCCTCCTCGGTGGCATCAAGGCAGCCCGCGGCAAATACATCATCATGGGGGACGCTGACGACAGCTACGACTTCACAAACCTCGGTCCGTTCCTCGAGAAACTCCGCGCCGGGTACGAGCTCGTGATGGGAAATCGTTTCAAAGGCGGCATTGCGCCGAACGCCATGCCGCCACTTCACAGGTATCTCGGGAATCCAGTGCTGACCGGCATTGGGCGACTCTTCTTCCGCAGTCCATGTGGTGATTTTCATTGCGGCCTGCGCGGATTCAGCAAGGCGGCGATCCAGCGTCTCGATTTGCGTACAAGAGGGATGGAGTTTGCGAGTGAAACAGTCGTAAAGGCGTCTTTGCACGGATTGCGGATCACGGAAGTGCCGACGACTCTCTCCGTCGATGGCCGCAACCGGCCTCCGCACTTGCGAAGCTGGCGC
>DASZDV010000023.1:0-3154 GCA_035941575.1 Pyrinomonadaceae bacterium | reverse complement strand
TGGCGGCGCACTCACGGGCGGAAGTGTTTCACCGGATGGCCGCAGAGTTGCACTTTGCGATTACTTCGAGGGTTACGAACTGACCCTGCCCACTGGGAGCAAAAACTTCAACGATATTTGGAAAGAGAAGATGACCGGCTTCAACTTAGGCAAGCGCAAGCAAGGCGAAGCGATCGCTTATCGCCTCGACGGCAATGCAGTGCTCGCCACGAGTGAAGGCAAGAAGCCGGAGCTGATTCAAGTCGAGTTTGAGCGACGCCGCTCCAGGATGTAATAAACAGGCACACCTAACATGATGAGTATCAATCCCATCGCGGATTGACGCGGTGTATTGTAAATCGTCGTGATGATCAGCCACGTCGAGACGATTAAAAAGACAATCGGCACGAAGGGATAACCCCATACGCGATACGGTCTCTCGGCGTCCGGCAATCTGCGCCGAAAGATAAAGACGGATGCCGCAACGAGCGCGTAGAACAACGTCAGCGCGAAGATCGCGTAGTCAGTGAGAGTGTCGTAAGAGCCCGACAAAGCAACGACGCATGCCCAAACGCAAAGCACGATTAGCCCCTTCACCGGCACGTGCGTACGAGGTGAAACCTCGGCAAGACTCTTAACAATCAAACCGTCTTTGGCCAACGCATACGGCACGCGCGAAGTTGCGAGTATCGATGCGTGTAGCGCGCCAAACGACGAGGTCATCATCGCCGCCGCCATCAGTGTGACCGCTGCGGAACCAAGCAATCGTCTCACTACTTCAGCCGCCACCGACGATGACGCCGAGACATCGGCGATCTGCGTGGGCGTGAGCACGTGGTAGTAGCTAACGTTGACAAAAAGATAGAGCGCCATCACAAGGAATCCACCGCCGATGAGCGCGAGCGGCAGATTGCGGCCGGGGTTCTTCACTTCACCCGCAAGGAACGTGAGATTGTTCCAACCGTCGTAGGCCCACAACGCTCCGAGCATCGCGGCTGCCAGGCCAACAAAACCTCCCGTTGTGATCGGCACGTTTTCGCAAGCGCCGCCGGTATTCGTCATCGCGAGGTTGCCCCAGTTGCCGTCGCTGTAAAGAAACGCGCCGATACCAACGGCGAGCAGCAGCAGGATCTTCATTCCCGTCAGCACACTCGCCACACCGCCACTCACACGCACCGCGGCGCAGTTGATGAGCGTGGTGACGATGATTGCGCTGAGCGCTACAAGTTGCAGCCGGCCAAAGGAGAGTTGATGTCCACCGGGTAACGTGTAGTCGAAGTAACTCTGCTTAAGTACGCCGCCGAGAAGATCGTTTAGAAAAATAGCAAACCCGACGGCGAGTGCGGCTGCGGAAGCAGCGCGAGCGATCAGGAACTGTGTCCACCCGTAGATGAAACCGAGCGGACGGCCGTAGGCATCACGCACGATGCCATATTCACCGGCGGCGCGCGGCATCATCGCCAACAGCTCTGCGTATGTGAGTGCGCCGGCGAGTGACAACAATCCGGCGAAGACCCAAACCATGAGTGCTTTGCCGGGGCTTCCGACGTTGCACGTGATCACACGCGCTTTCAAAAACACGCCGGTGCCGATGATGTTGGCGACGTTAACCGAGATGGCCCCGATCAATCCGAGACCGCGGACGAGTTGAGTGTGCTCAGTTTGCATAAGTTCAGCCCGCTTTGCCTCAAAAGTCCCGCGTTGCGGCTTTGCCGCTCGATGTGAGGCGAGGCTTTGCCTCGCCGGCGCGACCCAGTTAGCAACGGGCTACGCCCCTCGTTCGGGCTTTGCCCCAAGTTTTTGGGCCAAAGGCCATACGAGGGGCACAGCCCATTTTTTTTCTCAACGCGAACGGCGAGGCAAAGCCTCGCCTCACATCGGGCGGCAAAGCCGTCCCGAGCACGTTTTGAGTCAAAGCCAGGTTCAGCACAGGGTTTGCACAGATGAACACAGTGAAAGCTCTGTGTGTTTCTGTGGCTAATAACCTGTGTCGTTGGCGATCAAGTCGTCGTAAGTGTCGCGCCGGCGAATGAGTTCCGGTTTGCCGTCCCGGCGAATCAACACGGCCGCTGGGAGTGGCCGGCCGTTGTAGTGAAACATCTGGGCCAGTGAGTACGCGCCGCAGTTCAGCAACGCCAACACTTCGCCCGGAACGACACCTTCAGGCAGTTTTCGATAATCAGGCAACCGGCCCTCTCGCTCGATATCGAAGTAGACGTCGCCGGAATCGCACAGTGGACCAGCAACTTTGTAATCGCGCGCGTACGGCGCATCTGCTCGTGACGCTGAAATCAAATGGTAGTACCACTTGTAATTATTCATCGACAGCATGATGTTGTAGCCGGCGTCGGTAAGCAGCCACACGTCGCCGGTTTCGGGACGCGACTTGATGTTGCGCACCGTGGTGAGAACGAGACCGGCGTCGGCGATGATGCTGCGTCCTGGTTCCAGCAGAATCGTTACCTGGTCCAACAGATGTTCCGCGTTTACCGCGCGCGCTGATTCGCGTGCGACGCGCAGCGCCTCGCTCAGCACAGCCGCTGGTTCGAGTTCAGCGCCGAGCATATCGCGCTCGTGTTCGGGAAGATCGTCAGCCTGCGAGCGATCGCGTAAGTAGTTGACCGGAATCCCGCCACCGAGATTGATGTGTTCGAGCGTGTGGCCGGTCTCGTTATGAATCGTGACGAGATGTTCCCACATGCTCTTGAACGCTTCGGCAAACGGTTCGACATCCGGCGTCTGCGAGCCCACATGAATGTGAATGCCGCAAACCCTCACCAGATCCGGCTTTTGTAATCCACGCCGGAAGGCAGCGAGCACTTCCGACGAAGAGATGCCGAATTTTGAAGTAAGCAGTGCGGTTTGCAGTCCGAGATGCGAACGCGTGCCAATCTCAGGAACGAGACGCAGCGTGATCCGCGCGGGCTGGACTTGTTCGCCCTGCGATCGCAAACGTTCGACAGACTGTTCCACCAGCTCTATTTCGTAAATCGAATCGACGTTGATGGCATAAATCCCGGCGCGGACTGCGTCGTCTAGTTCATCGTCAGATTTACTCGTCCCATTAAAGATGATCTGTTCCGGAAGAAAGCCAACTCGCAAGGCCTTGAATAGTTCGCCGCCGCTGTTCACCTCAACGTCAATGCCAGACTCGAGCACTGCTTTGAGTATCGCC
>DASZDV010000022.1:0-12589 GCA_035941575.1 Pyrinomonadaceae bacterium | reverse complement strand
GACGCTTCGGTTGGTGCAGTGCCCGTCACGGTCAATGTGCAGGATGTGCCGTGGAACATTGCGCTCGACGCCGTGCTCAAAGCGAACCGTCTGGGAATTGAGGTGAATGGCAACATCCTTCGTGTCGCCACGACCGACGTTCTGGCGAAAGAGGCAGAAACACAGAAGGTGATCAACGACTCGCGGTTGGATGCTTCGCCGCTCGTCACAGAATTCATTCGGCTGAATTACGCGCGCGCCTCGGGCACGTTGGCCCAGGCAGCAGGCTCGACCGGTGCGTTCTCCGGCGGCGCGACCAACCTCAGTTTTAGTGGTGGAGCCGGCGGCGATGCGACTGGCGGCAGTGGTGATCAGGGCCTGCTTCCGATTATCTCGCGCAGACTCTCGCGTCGTGGCTCGATTGAAGTCGACGGCCGCAGCAACACGCTCATCATCACCGACGTTAGAGAAAACATCGATGCCATTCGCCAGTTGGTCGCGATCCTGGACCAACCGGAACCTCAGGTCGAGATCGAGACTCGTATCGTCATCGCACAACGTAACTTCAGTCGCGATCTCGGCGCACAGCTTTCGGCGGGTGTGGTGAACCTGGGCCGCGGTGGATTGGGCAACATCAGCACGTTACCGGCAACGAGCACGAACAACGGTTCGGGAAGCGGTAGCGGAAGTGGTAGCGGTTCGGGCTCCGGTTCAGGTTCCGGGTCAGGATCCGGCGGCGGCTCCGGCAACTCGAACGCTTTGCAATCCGGACCAAATCCGTTTGGTGTGTTCGGTGGTTTGGCGGGAACGAATCAACCGCTTCCGTCGCTTGCTGCTGCGGCAGCAAACACCGTCATCGGGTTGACGACCGGCCTGTTCGGCACGGCGCAGATCAGCGCGTTGATTACGCTGGCTGAGTCGCGTGGACAAGCGAAGACAGTCGCCACTCCGCGTGTCACGGCACTGAATAATCGTCCGGCACAGATCGAAAGTGGTTCGCAGATTCCCGTGCAAACAACTCAGGCTGCCAGCGGCACTGCCGTTGTGACCACAACTTTCGTCTCCGTTCCATTGCGTCTTTCAATCACGCCGCAGATCACGGATGCGGGCACGGTTGTGTTGCGCGTGACGATCGAAAACAACACCATCAACACCGGTATCGCCGTGGGCGGCGTTCCGGGTATTGACACACAACGCATGCAGTCGGAAGTGTTGGTTCCGGATGGCGGCACGACCGTCATGGGTGGCGTGCTTGCGGATAACGAAGGTGAAGTCCAACAGCGCACGCCCGGACTCGCTTCGATTCCGATCGTCGGCAATCTCTTCAAGCGAAAACTGACGACGCGGCAGAACACTGAAATACTCTTCTTCATCACGCCGCACATCTATCGTCCCGATTATCAAGGACGTCCAACCGCAGGTACGGTAGGTACCGGTCAACGAACCGTCACGATTCCCCAGCCGGTTCCGCTTGGCAATCCGCCGAGCAACACGCCGACGCCGACGCAGTTACAACAACCTCAGCCTCAAACGACACCAACAACTCAGCCGCAAATGCTGGGTGCTCCCACCGCGAACAGTCCCGCCGGCACGACCACAGCGCGGCCCGGCACGCTGAGCGGTCAACGTCCGTAATTGGAGGCCACCATGTTCAAGGAGATGCTTGAATCCATTATCGAACGCACCGAGGGTAGCCTCGGTGCGCTCATTATGGGAACAGACGGAATCGCCGTCGAAAAAGTACTCGGCCAGGCAGGAGTGGAAGCGAACCTCGACGTCGCCGCGGCAGAGTTCACGTCACTTGTGCGTAGTGCTCAGCGAGCCGGTACGGACACCGGACTCGGTGGTCTCCGCGAACTGGTGGTGTCACTCGAAGGCGCTGTGATGTTGATGCGATTGCTGAGTAAAGACTACTTCGTTGTGCTGGCACTCGGCGCTGAAGGTAATCTCGGCCGCGGCCGTTTCGAGTTGCGAAAAGCCGAATTGAAACTGGCGAAAGAGTTTGCTGTCTAATCTTCTGTAATCGGGACAACTATGACGCGCTATTTCGTCCTGGCTTTTCTTCTCCTCGCCTTTCTCTCTACTAACGTAGAAGCATCAACCCTGTTTGGACGCGTCGTCGAGATCAACGACGGCGACGTCATCACCGTTTTCAATCTCAACCGGCCGGTGCGTATCCGGCTGGTCGCAGTCGATGCGCCTGAAGCGAGCCAGCCTTTCGGCGACGTGGCAAAGAAACATCTCTACGAACTCGTTTACGACAAATCAGTTGTAGTTGAGTACTGGGGCATCGCTTCAGACAGCAGTTTGGTCGGCCGCGTTCTGCTGAACAGCAGCGACATCGGCGCGCAGATGATTCGAGACGGTGCTGCCTGGTTTGATTCGAGCAGTCAGGATCGTTTGAGCGTCGCTGATCGTGAGATCTATGAGCAATCGGAGCAGGCGGCGCGGAATGAGCGACGTGGTTTATGGCAGGCGCCGAATCCTGTTGCACCCTGGGAATTCGTCCGCGCGCGGGCGCTGCGGCAGAATCCGACGGCGACTTTGAATTCAATTCTGCCGGGCGCGCCAGCTAAGTCGAATCGGCCGACGCCGGAACTCACAACTTTGAGTTTAATCGCATCGCGGCTGAATTCAGCCGCGAGTGCGCCCGTTCCTGATGAGTTGGCGTGGGCGGTAGATACGTCTGCAAAAACATGGCGGCCGTTCAAGCCTACCGGCGAAAACTTTTCGGCAGAATTGCCGGACGGTGGTAAACAACTAAAAATGCCCATACCGTTTCGCGATCAGATGGTTGACGTGAACGTCTACATGGTTCGCGAGGGTTGGTCCATCTATTCGATGATGTGGATCACAGCGCCTTCTTATGGTGAGTCTGACCGGGTTGCTCTTGAGGGAACGGTCGCTGGATTTTTGAAAGGTGTCGGAGAAGGTTATGAAAGCCGGGCGAAGACGTCATTCGGCTGCGATTTGCAGAACGAGAAGAATGTTTCGATGAACGGATTCACCGGAAGTGAATTCGACCTTCCCTGCAAACTTCCCGGCAAGCTGCGCGCGTTTACGAAAGTTGTCAACGGCCAGAGACAAATGTATGTAGGCGCGGCTTTCTCCCTCCAGGAAGATTCGAATGTCACACGGTTTCTGAAGTCGTTTACTCCGGGCACGAGCGCGAAGACAAAACGCGCCGCGACGAAATCAGCTTTCTGAGTCTAAGGCAGTCTAATGTAAGGCATGCCGCGCAGGATGATGCGCTGCCGGCGAGCAACACGGCGCGGGTTTACTTGTGGATTAAAAACAGTTCGTGGGTTCGGAATCATCGCCGAAAGGAACGCGGCTTCATTGGCGTTCAAAGCTGATGCGGGTTTGTTGAAGTACCTGCGTGACGCAGCCTCAGCACCGTAGATCCCATCTCCCCATTCGATCACGTTCAAATAGATCTCCAGAATCCGGCGCTTCGTCAGCAGACGCTCGATCATGATCGTTACGAGTGCTTCCTGTCCCTTGCGGATAAACGATCGTTGCGATGAGAGGTAGAGATTTTTCGCGAGTTGCTGCGAGATCGTTGAACCACCGCGCTTGAACTCCGGCAAGTTTGGGAGCCAGTCGTCGTTCTCACCCTCTTTCTTCGCTTCACGCGCGGCTTCGCGCTGCGCCTGTTCGAATGCTTTTTGAAGTGCTTCGTAGTCGAAGCCGCGATGGGTGAGAAAGTTTGTATCTTCACCCGCAAGAACGGCGCGTTGCAGGTTTGAAGAGATCTTGTCGAGCGGCACCCAGACCTGCTCGCGTCGTGGTTGCTGTCCTTTGGCGCGTGCTTCGTTTGCGCGAGTGTCGATCAACGAAGTCGATGAGGGATTGCTGTTGCGTAACCAATAGACGCGCAGGAGCGTTACAGCTTCGTAGGCTACGACACCCACGATAACGCCCAACACTCCCAGCAGTAGCCAACGAAGAATCCTGCGCATCTTTACTTTCATGCGAGCCACGGATCTACACAAAACACACGGATCTGCGTCAGCTGCTCTGTGTCATCTGTGTTCATCCGTGGCTATTTTCGCCGAGAAGAGGGTTTTCGGGTGAGGCCGCGGTAGTTGACGGCGCCGGGAAGTTTACGAGGGAGGTCGAGATCGTCGTCAACGATGTCTTCCAGGTGCACGCTCGCAGCGCGCGCGTAGGCGAGCAGCGTCATCAACGTCGGTTCGCGTTTACCTTGCTCGTATTCCGAGATACGACCGTAGTGCATCGTCTCTTCCAATCCCAGCCGCGCAAGCATCTGTGTTTGCGACAGACCAAGACCTTGACGAATCTCCAATAACTTCTCCGCAAGGCGCATGGGCCTCGGACGCGGATTGCCCATCAGCAGCCGCCTCCTCTCAGAAGGAGACTCAGAAGCTGCGGCATGTCCGCTACGGTCCAGTCCTGGACCAGGACCCGATGAACGTCTCTCTTGCATCTACTCGCACTTGGGAGTAATATGCGTTCGCTCTTGTTTTTCGCCGTGAGTATGAACCTTTCATGCTCAACGGCGATGCTCATCACTCGTTAGTGTGGGATGTTGAGCCGCGCATATGGCCGTTGCTGAGTTGTCAAAGACGGCTGCATCGTAAAACGACAGCACGCTCGCCGTAAACAGAAAAATCGCAGTCTTGGTTGGCCCTTGAAGGGGGCCAAAGAGTCCGCGGATGCCGGAACGCCCAGAACCGCTCCGCGGACTCGAGGGTCATTACGCACTTCGTGTAACGACTTACCCAAATCGGAAACCGACCTGACGTTTGTCCCAAAACACCGCAAGAAAATAACAATCTATATCCGGGCACACCTGTTGCTCCTCGCCATTTCAATTCCGGCTGAAGCCCTTCAGCCGACCGAAAGGAGCAGCGGCATGAGAACCAACAATCCCCTCCATAACCCTTTCTTCAATCGATTCAACGACCCTGTGAAACGCCGGCACGACGAGATGCAGGCGCACGCGTACATGGTGTGGCTTCGCGAACGAAATGACGGACTGCATCCGACACCGGCCCATTTGAACTCTGCACAAACCGGTCACGCGGGACGAGTGTTTGCCGGAGTCTTTACACTGTTCTTCATTCTCGTTTCCGTCGCAGTGCTATTTCGCAGTCTTTGAGAAACGCCGCTGACTCCAGTAATCTGTGCCATCCCACAGATACAAGGAGCAGAGCACGATGAAGATCATCGACTGGGTGGCTACGCAGTTTAATCAGGAAACGAAGACTACCCGCAGACACCTCGAACGTTTGCCGAATGACAAACTCGACTGGCGCCCTCATGAGAAATCGTATACAGCGGGTGCGTTGGCCTCGCACATCGTCGAGTGCATTAAATGGACCCCCGATATCTTTACGAAGAACGAAATAAACTTCGATTCCGCGACTTACAAACCGTATCTCGCTGCTTCGACCGCTGAACTGTTGGAAGCTTTCGAGAAGGCTGTTGCTGAAGGCAAACAGGTGCTGGCAGCCGCGGACGATGACGCGGCCATGCAAGTGTGGAGTCTAAAGTTTAACGGCAAGCCGCTGTTTGACCGGCCCAGGATTGACGTAATGCGTGACTTCACCTTGAGCCACTTGATACACCATCGCGGACAGTTCTCGGTTTATCTTCGGTTGTTAGGAGTGCCTGTGCCGGGTTCGTACGGTCCGACTGCTGACGAGCAGTTTTGATCGTTTACAACGAGTACGCCTCAGTTTCACCACCAACTAAAGGCGGAGCGTCGCTGCGAACGACGCGCCGCAACAGCAGCGGATCGTCGAAAACTCGCGCGAGGCCGTGCACGATTGCGTAGCGCGGCTCGTCTGCGATTTGTACTGAGAGTTTTGTGTGGTCGCGCATGTAATCAGCCATGCCTTTGAACAGTGCGCCGCCGCCAGTGAGAATGATTCCACGCTCGTGAATATCTCCTGCGACTTCAGGAGACAACTCCGCGAGCGTCGTCGAAACACCGTCAACAATCTTCGCCACCACATATTGTGAAACAGGAAAGATTTCACCTGCCGTTAGATTGATCGCGCCCGGACTTCCGGTTACGACATCTCTTCCTCTGACCGTGATCTCGCGGCCGAGTTCATCAGGCAGAGTCGCCGAAGCGAGTTCGAGCTTCACGCGTTCGGCTGACGGTGGACCAATGGCGAGCCCGCGATGACGCCGAACGTGATTGATGATTGCCGTATTGATATCAGCGCTGCCGATTCGCTCCGAGCGCGAGTGAATAATCGCGCCGTTGGCAACGATGGCAACATTGGTTGTGCCGCTGCCAACGTCCACCACTGCGGATGCGCGTGTGTCCCCGAGTTTCACACCTGCTCCGAACGCTGCGGCCAGACCTTCGTCCATCATCATGACGCGGCCGATGCGGGCGTGCTCCGCCGCAGTTAACAATGCACGCCTCTCAACATGAGTGACACCTGGATAAACACTCATCAGCGCGCGGCGGCTGAAAGACGTTCCACTGCGTGCTTCGCGCACAAAGTGCGTCAACATCTCGCGCGTCCTTTCGAAGTCTGCGACTACGCCGTTCAGCAAAGGTGCAACGACACTAACGTCACGCGCTTCACGCCCGTACATCTGTCGCGCTTCAGTGCCGACAGCGATAACGTCGCCGGAAACGTTGTCGACAGCAACCAGCGAAGGCTCGTCGATCACTACACCGCGGCCGCGGACGTAAATGATTGTCGCCGCCGACCCCATGTCGATCGCGATGGAATCGGAAACCAGATTTTTGAGCGACGCCATCCCCATGAACGCCGCAGTCTTACTCATAAAGCCCATGACAAAACGGATAATGTGTAAAGGTCCGCAACGTTGTCAATCCTGCGCGATTTGAGTAGCATCGCGGGCCATGGCAACCAAAATCGACACTATGAGCGGCGAAGAGATTGTCGAACTCTCGCGCCGGCACACACTCTTCGAATGGTCCGTGCAATCGGCCGTCGATCCGATCCCCGTGTCGCGATCAAAAGGCATTTACTTCTGGACACCGGAAGGAAAACGGTTCATCGATTTCAACAGCCAGTTGATGTGCGTCAACATCGGCCACGGCGACGAACGAGTTATTCGAGCGATTCAACAACAAGCTGCGACGCTCGCTTATGCGAATCCGTTCATGGCTACCGAGGTGCGTGCTCGGCTGGCGGCGAAGCTTGCAGAGATCACACCGGGCGACATCGACACCTTCTTCTTCACCAACGGCGGGGCGGAAGCAAATGAAAACGCGATTCGCATCGCGCGCATGTTCACCGGTCGTCATAAGATCGGCGCGCGTTATCGCTCGTACCACGGCGGAACAGCCGGAGTGTTGACATTAACGGGCGATCCGCGGCGTTGGGGCGCGGAGCCTGGGATTCCGGGCGTCTTTCGTATTCCGGATTTCTATCACGGCATTCAGAAGGGCTATGACACGACCGAAGACGTGCTGGCGCGCACCGAAGAAGTAATCGAACTTGAAGGGGCGAAAACGATCGCTGCGATTATTGTTGAACCTGTTGTTGGCACGAACGGCATTCTGATTCCGCCTAACGGTTACATGCAGGGTCTGCGGGACTTGTGCGACAAGCACGGTATTCTGTTGATCGCGGATGAAGTAATGGCGGGCTTCGGTCGCACTGGCGAATGGTTCTCCGTGGACCACTGGAAGGTTGAACCGGATCTGATCTCGATGGCGAAGGGACTGACGAGCGCGTACGTTCAGTTGGGCGCTGTTGGCATGCGACGAAAGATTGCCGACCACTTTCAAAAGAACTTCTTTTATGGCGGACTCACTTACAACAGTCATCCGTTGGCGTGCGCGGCAGCGATCGCCACGATTTCCGTTTACGAAGAAGATAACTTGATCGAGAACGCGCGGCGTATGGGCGAGTTGATGCGCAGCCTGCTCGAAGATCTCCAAGGGCGTCACCCGTCAGTGGGCGCCACGCGCAATATCGGTTTGTTTGGAATAGTGGAGTTGGTTCGCAACCGCGAGACGCGGGAGCCACTCGCGCCGTTCAACGGCACGTCACCGGAGATGCAGGCGTTGGGTAAGTTCTTCCGGCAGGAAGGACTCTACACATTCGTACGCTGGAACACCTTCTTCACCAACCCGCCTCTGTGCATCACGGAAGCTGAGCTGCGTGAGGCCTTCGCGATCATCGATCGAGGTTTGGAGATCACAGACGAGGCAGTCACGAATTAATGCACTAGCGGATCAGCCAGGGTTTCGTCGTTGCCGATGGTGAGGGCGAGGGCGCGGATGGCGGCGCGTGCATCGTGTTGTTGTTGGGGTGTCAGAAGCGTCCAGGCGAGCGCAATTGGACATTCATCGTCATGGCCCAATGCTTTGTGGCACACGGCACACGTGTCAAGCGAAAGTTCTAATACGACGTAGAGCTTCGCCAGCAGCATGACGATAAGCTCGGCGCGCTGTTTTTGCTCCTCTGACTCAAACATCTCAATACTGGAGCTTGTTCTCCCACTTTACTCGCTTCAATAGAGCAAAATCTGAAAGCATTTTACCTGCTCCCAACACTACCGACGTGAGCGGATCATCCGCAACAAACACCGGTAATCCGGTTTCAGTTCGCAAACGCTTGTCAAGGTTAGCAAGCAATGCGCCACCACCAGTCAACACTACGCCGCGATCGATGATGTCAGCCGACAGTTCCGGAGGCGTTCGCTCGAGCGCGACGCGCACCGCGTCAACGATCTGGCTCACCGCCGGATCGAGCGCCTGGCGTATCTCCTCGTCCGTAACTGTAATAGTTTGCGGAATACCTTCAACTAGATTGCGGCCGCGAACGTCCATGCTCAGCGGCTCGTCCAGCGGAAATGCACTGCCAAGAACAATCTTGATCTCTTCCGCGGTGCGCTCGCCGATTAACAGATTGTACTTGCGCTTCACGTAATCGGCGACAGCATTGTCCATCGCGTCGCCGGCGGTGCGCACTGCACGCGCGTAAACGATTCCACCCAAACTGATCACCGCGATATCAGTCGTGCCGCCGCCGATATCCACGACGATATTGCCTTGTGGTTCGGTGATTGGGAGTCCGGCGCCGATGGCCGCGGCGACGGCTTCTTCAACCAGGTAAACCTCCGACGCGCGCGCGCGATAGGCGGAGTCTTCAACCGCTCGGCGTTCAACCTGCGTAATCTCGGACGGGATTCCGATGACGACGCGCGGACTCACCCAGCTCCGGCCATTGTGCGCCTTGCGAATGAAATGCTGGAGCATCTTTTCAGTCACTTCGAAGTTCGCGATGACGCCGTCGCGCATGGGGCGAATGGCTACAATGTTCCCCGGGGTCCTGCCCAGCATCTCCTTTGCGTCCTTGCCGACCGCCTCGACGTTGTTCGTTACCTTATTAATAGCGACGATTGACGGTTCGCTGAGCACGACGCCGCGCCCTTTTGCGTACACAAGGGTATTGGCCGTGCCTAAATCGATTGCCAAATCGCTGGAGCGCAGGCCGGAAAGGAGAGGGAACGACATAAGTACACCTCAGAATCTAGATTTTCGTCGGGCGCGATGCTTCTGTTTAAGAAGATCAGGGTAGGAACTGCTCGAAGTGAAACCGTCTCTGCAAGAAACTAACAGAGACAAACAGTATTTAATTCATTGAAATGAGGAGTGTCAAGAAGAATTTTGGGTGCGTTCGGGCCCTTATTTAGCAATTTGTGCCAGAAACACTTCGTGCGACCCCAAAAGCCGGCTCGCCTTGTCAAACTCGCCCTTCGGAATTGCCACAACCGCCGAGGGATGCCCGCCACTCTGGTCAAGCCGCAAAACTATGACCTCAAACGACGCTGGCTCTTTACTTTCGCCCTGACGAGCAGAAAGCGTCATCACTGCTTCGCCCGGCGTCTTCATAGTGCTGCTGACGACGGCGGCATTTATTGGCACCGAGAGAATCCTGCGTTCAGGCATTTTGCGGGACAACTCAGGACTCAGAACTTGATCGCTCGATAACATTGCGCCTGGGGGCACGTTTACGAGCGCATACCGGCCACGAATTTGATCGAGTGAAGTGAAGGCGCCGGTCTTGTAAGGAACGTTTTTCAACTCGACGTGGCCGCTTAATTCTTCGAAAGCGGCGATCCCAGCGTCTGTCCTAACGGTTACATACGGGACGGTTCGTTTATTGATTGTTTGAGCTCGCAAGGCCAGGGACACGATCAGGGCAGGCAACAGCAGTAACACGACTGCGTCGAGCCAGTGGTGCCGCCAGTTGTACCAGATCCGCCGCTGGCGAACGGCTACGTGACCGGCGACGCCCAGCGCCTGCTGTAGACCAACACTCAGGCTGCGCGTCTTGTTCTGTTCCCATTGGCGAACAACCTCAGCCCATCCGGCCCTGACCTCGTCGGGAATTGTCTTGAATCCTGCCCAGTAATTGCGGAGCCGTCGTTTACCCTTTGTACCTGTATCGTCGTAAAACTCGGCAAGCAGTAACGCGGTTAACAGTGCGTCTTTGATCTTCGTTTGTTTGGCCAACCAGCCGATATTCTTATCGACGTCCTTCTTTAGGACGTTTCGCAAGTCTTCCAGAGTGCTAACATCCTCACTACTTAACGCAACGACGGCGCTCAGAATTTCTTTGAGCGTGGCGTATTCAGTCGCCTGTATCCCTGCTGTATTTTCAGGCTTCGCGCTCACACTGGTGCCTCCCACAGGCTTAACGCTCGATCAGCAGTTCCGCAATTTCCTGTTAAATGTCCGAGTCTGTAGTGCTGCTACCTCCACCTTGGCTGTCAGGCGGATCGGACGGCGGGGAAGGGTAAGTTCCGGCCCCACCTTCTGGTGGATCTTCGGGCCCACCCTCCGGTGGATCGATTGGTCGCTCTCTTTCCATAGTTAATGTTCCTTTCGGTCTTTCTTTATTGCTCCGTAAGTAAGAATTGCTTCCCGGTTTGCCACGAGATTTCCTATGTGAAACTGGTACGGGTTTATGCCCGACGTGTGAACTTTCTCGCTATCCAATCGAGCCGAGTCCCATTCGAAATCGAGATCGTCCGACAGCCGATCCCAAACCGTAATGCCGTTTGCAGTTGCGGAGTCCGCGTTCTTGACGCGCACATACACAACGAGGGAATCACCATTATTGCCAGCCTTTACTCCTCGTGTGATCTCGAATCGCGCTCTTGCTGAAGAACTCCGCACAGTTGGATAAACGTCCGGGGCCGGGGCCGGCTCGCTGTAAGCAAGCGACTTTTTGTCGAAACGGTCTCCGAAAATCGCCTGGCGTGAGATCTCAGTCCACAACGCACGTTCATCTTTGCGCTGTTTCGGTATTTGCGCATACCCGAGCTTCTTGAGTAGGTCCCAGCGGAAGAGATCGAAAGCTGACTTGACCAATAAGCCCCACGCGTGTGCTCGGTTGATTGAGAGACGATAGAAGAAGTAAGAGAGCACCACAAGCGCCACGATTTTCAGAAGCCACCAAAGGGCCATCGCGGGTGACACGAAAGGCGCCGGGTAAACGAGTCCAGCTATGAGGACGCAAAACGATAAAACTGCGGAGAGCAGTGAGCAGTTCATCATAAAATCGAAAGTGGTCTTCGTGTCGTCAATCGAAATCGCATAATCCTCGGGTATGACTGCCGCCAGCCGAGGCCAAATCTGGTTCGAATCGATCCCGTATTCCCGTTGAGAGTAATACTCAAAACTGCGAATGACGTTTCCTAAACGCGTCGGCATTATCAAAGCACGTTTATCCGGATAAGCGTGTTTGAGTTCAAATCGATATAAACTGAATTCGCTGCGTAACTCCTGATCGATCGCCTGCCACTGCGCCGTGATCTCTTCGCCCTGGGCTCGCTCGAGAGATTCGCGCCAGGATTGAAACCACCGGCTCTTGGTAAGACCGTCTCCCGTACGCTGCCGTACGAGACCTCTCCAGTTATCCATCACTTCCGAAATAAAGGTCGTGTTCGCGGGATTACCCTTTACCGCCCCCTCCATTGCACGAAGCGCCGCTCTCATGGCGTCGAGTCTTAACTGAGCTGAGTCAAACTTCGCTCGCTCTCGTCTGCGCAACCAGGACCCGATTAACGACGAGCGCCAGGGATACCCTTCATATAACCGAAGAATCGGAATATTGAGGTTGTAGATCAGACCGCTGACAACTATCACAACGAACGAGATTCCGATGACGCGCCATTCTTTCTCCCATCCTTCAAGCGGGGAGGAAATAACGATGTCCGGTGGCAGATATGGAACGAACAGAATTAAGGCGAGCATCGTGAAGATAGCGACCGGTAGAAACGTACCGAGAATTAACGACTTGCTGAAGTAACCTGAGATCGAAGAGAGAATGCTGGTCACAGTTGATCTCCTCCTCGCTTGTTAATTGAGCAAGTGCGCTGTGGTGCGTGCGAGGAAGTATCGAAGCTTGAGAACGGCGGTAACTATATTGCCGCCTTGAGTGGTCGTCAAGACATAGCTTTGCCTCAGAAGTCTTGCATTGCGGCTTTGCCGCCCGATGTGAGGCGAGGCTGTGCCTCGCCGGCGCTGGAGAGAAAAACCGGGGCTATGCCCCTGGTTTGGCCTTTGGCCCAAAATTGGGGCTAAGCCCGAACGAGGGGCGTAGCCCAGTCGCTCACTGGGTCGCGCCGGCGA
>DASZDV010000021.1:0-7565 GCA_035941575.1 Pyrinomonadaceae bacterium | reverse complement strand
GCTGAACCTTGGATTGATCGTCGTCGATGAAGAACACGAATCGACTTACCGGCAACAGGAGTCGCCGTACTACAACGCGCGCGACACAGCCATCGTTCGCGCTCAAAGAGAGTCGGCAACGGTCGTGCTCGGTTCAGCGACGCCTTCGTTGGAATCCTTTCACAACGCCCGTGCGGGAAAGTACAAACTTTTGACTTTGCCGGAGCGTATCGCTGCGCGTCCGATGGCCCAGGCGCGCATCATCGACATGCGCAACGTGTTTCTGCGCCACGGCAAACCGCGCGTCTTTTCAGACGAATTGCTCGAAGCAATCCAGGAGACTCACAAACGCAAAGAACAATCCATCATTCTTCTCAATCGCCGTGGTTATTCAAGTTTCATTCTCTGCCGCTCGTGCGGCGAAACGATCCAATGCCCGAACTGCGATGTGACACTCACTTATCACCGCAGCGAGCGCGTGATCGTCTGTCACTACTGCAATCACCGCAAGGCAGTGCCGAAGGTTTGTCCCGCGTGCGGCAAGAAGTACATCTACTACGTCGGCGAAGGCACGGAGCAGCTTGAAGAGTTGCTCACGCAGATTTTTCCCGCACTACGCGTCGCGCGCATCGATCGCGACACGACCGCACGCCGGCGTGTGTTTGAACAATCACTCGCTGACTTCAGCGCGGGAAACATCGATACGCTCGTTGGCACGCAGATGCTGGCGAAAGGCCATGACTTTCCGAATGTCACGTTGGTCGGCGTCGTCTCAGTTGATGCGGGTCTGGCATTGCCCGACTTTCGTTCGGCCGAAAGAACGTTTCAATTGATCACTCAAGTTGCGGGGCGCGCCGGCCGCGGTGATCGACCGGGCAGAGTATTGATTCAGACTTACCATCCGTATCACTACGCGTTGCGACACGCGTGCGCGCAGGATTACGAAGGCTTCTATAACGAAGAGATTCAGTACCGGCAGAACCATTCGTATCCGCCGTTTGTGGCACTCGCGAGCCTGCTGGTCCATGGGCCGGATCTCGGACGCGTGCGAACAGACAGTCTCGAACTGCGCAAACAGCTGGATGCGGCGAACGAACAGCGCAAGTGCCGCATACTTGGACCAGCGCCCGCGCCGCTTGCTCGCCTCAAAGGCGAACATCGTTTTCAACTCCTGCTCAAGTCGCGCAGCCGGCGCCACTTGCGTGACGTTGCCGACGCCGCTCTCAAATCCGTGGCCACCAACGGCGTCAACCTCCGCTCCGTCAACCTCGAGATCGATCCCGTCTCGATCATGTAACCACAGATGACACGGATTGTTTTGATAGAATCTGTGTCATCTGTGGAGTACACTCCAACTTAAATGAGACTTTCAGAACTTGCGAAAATGACAGGCGCGCATGTTGAAGGAGAGGACGGCCTCGAAATCACCGGCGCCGCAGGACTCGATGAAGCCGGCGAAGGACACGTCACCTTCCTCGCGAACCCACGCTACACGCCGCGGGTCAACACCACACGCGCCTCAGCAATCTATCTCAGCGAAGAAGCGACAACGGATCGCAACATCGCGATCCTGCGCGTAAAAGATCCCTACCTTGCGTACACGCGCGCGTTGCGAATGTTCCACCCCGAACCGGAACTCGAGCCGCACGTTCATCCTGCCGCTGTGATCGATCCAACCGCACGCGTCGCCACTAACGTGGCTATCAGCGCATGCGTGGTCATCGGCCGCAACGTTGCGATCTCCGAAGGCGTCTGCATTCATCCGAACGTGACGATCTACGACGACGTGAGCATCGGCAAAGATTCAACGATCCATTCGGGCGTTGCGATTCGCGAGCGTACCGTGATTGGCGAACGCGTCGTGATTCACAACAACTCAGTGATCGGGTGCGATGGTTTTGGTTATGCGAAGGACGAGGAGAAGCGTTGGTTGAAGATTCCGCAGACCGGACGAGTCGTGATCGAAGACGACGTTGAAATCGGCGCGGGTACAACTATAGATCGAGCTTCAGTTGGTGAAAGCCGCATTGGGCGCGGCACAAAGCTCGATAACCTCGTGCAGATTGGTCACTCGTGTACGGTTGGAGAGGATTCGCTGTTGTGTGCGCAGGTTGGGTTAGCTGGAAGCTCGCACATCGGCAATCGCGTGATACTTGCGGGGCAAGCGGGAGTCGCCGGACATTTAACGATTGGAGACGATGTGGTGCTGACGGCGAAGAGCGCGACGAGTCATGATATTCCCGCGGGAAAAATCATTTCCGGAATTCCGGCTTTTGATAACAAAGAGTGGCTAAGATCCACAGCAGCGTTTCGCAGGCTGGGTGAGATTCAGCGTGTTGTGAGGCAGTTGGAGAAGAGATTTAAAACCACGGATGACACAGATGAATCTGTGTGATCTCTGGCTTAAGTGATCGCGCCGCCATCGACAATAACGACCTCGCCGTTCATAAAACTATTTCTATCACTCACCATAAACGCAGCATACTCGGCGAGTTCTTCGGGGCGACCGAGGCGGCCGGCTGAAGTCCAAAAGTCGTGCATCTGTAACAGCCGGTCTGGAAGCGCCTGCGCCAGATCAGTATCGAAGATTCCCGCAGCAATCGCGTTGACGCGCAGACCAAACGTCGACGCTTCACGCGACAAGCATTTCGTAAACCCGATCATCGCCGCTTTGGAAGTCGCGTAGTGAACGGCAGTCGGCAACGCGCGCATTGCGCCAATCGAAGTGATGTTGAGTATGACTCCGCGTCGCTGGCGAATCATCTGCTTGTAGATCGGCTTGGTGACGGCAAACAGGCTATCGACGTTGGTATGAATGACCTCATCCCACGCGCGATCGGTGGTCGTGGCAAAGTTGTCCCCGCGATTGATCGCTGCGTTGTTAACCAGAATATCGATCCCGCCCCATTTCTCGACCAGTTCGCGCGTCATTTTCTTCATGCCGACGCGATCGACGACTGAGACCTTGGCGTTGAACGCCCGGCGCCCGTGAGCCTCGATTTTGCGGTTCATCTCGGCGGCCAAATCGTCACGCGAGTTGTAACTGAAAGCGACGTCTGCCCCTTCGCGGGCAAAGATGTCGCAAATGGCCGCACCAATACCACGCGTTCCACCAGTCACGAACGCGCGTTTTCCCTCAAGCAAAAGACTCACTAGGCTTTGTTTCTCCTGGTTTTTCTATGGGGCTAGTTTATATGACGGCAGATTAAACCGTGAAAAGCGCAGCCCAGTCAAACCTACGCAGATGCTGCCTCGGAGAGTGTGCTGTTGTCCGGCTGAGGGATTAGGGCGGCGATCTCTTCGACTATATCGCGCGTCGCGTTTGGCAAAGCCAGGGCCGTCGTGGCCGCACGCAGGCGGGAATAGTGGACTTCGTCTTCCATCATGCGGCGGACGACCGACACGACGTCGCTTGCGCGGTTAAGCATCACGCCTGCGCCACGTTGCGCAATCAACTTCGCAGTACCGGCTTCCTGCGGCATGGGGTCCGTGATTACATCGGCGATTATCGGGAGGCGACAAGCGAGTGCTTCGAAGGTGGTCAGTCCGCCAAGCTTCGAGATCATCACGTTCGCCGCACTCATCAACTTCTCAATCTCGTCCGAATAACCGATCACCTTGATCGGAAACGGCGCTTCCTGCGCAATCGTTTCGGCTTCGGCGCGCAAGTCTTCATTCTTGCCCGCGAGAAAGATTGCCTGGACGTCCAGTTCGCCACGCACGAGTTCGCTGAAGATCTGCGGAATGTTGCCACCGCCAACCCAGCCGGCGTTTACGAAAACCGTAAACTTATCCGGATCCAAACCGAGCGCACGTCTTGCGGCCTGCGCAGCTTCTTCACCTGGATATGCGAACTTCGGATGAACCGGCATGCCTGAGATCTTGATGCGCTCCGGTGACACGCCGTAGTCGATCAACTGCCGCCGCGCATCTTCACTCGCAACCAGATAAAGCGTGACGGCGTCACACGCCCATCCTTTCCAAAATCCGTAACAGGGATCGGTAACTACTGAAACAAGCGGCACGCGATCCGCGAGATTCAAATCTTTAAGAACGCGGCCAAAGATGTGCTGCGTCAATGGGTGCACGCTGACGACGATGTGCGGGCACCAGCGTTCGAACAAGTTGCGGACGTAACCGACGCAACGCTTATGAAAAAACTCGCGCGTATCCGGACGAATTCTATTTATCACCCAGTAGTAATACTTCATCCAGTGCTGCCGATTACGCAGGATCCAGTTGTAAAGCCGGACCAGCTTGTCTGCCAGGTGATGCGACTCCTCAACGGCCCGCACCACGCGGATCGCATACGACTCGCTGTCGAGAAACTTCTGCACACCCGCAACAATCGCGGCGGCAGCAGAGCGATGCCCCCCACCGGTGTCGGACGAGATGATTAAAATTTTAGGTATGCGAGGGTGCGAAGACATTAGATTTCCGTTGTCTTGAGGTCGGCCACGGGGAAGCCACCGTCCATATCGCGCCGTGCTTTCTTCATTTCGCGCTCGAGCTTCTTGATCTGAATCAAGTGACCGGGATTAAACGGCAGCGACGGATAGTAACTATTCGACTCGTGCGTACAGAAACAACCATTGGCCGCATGTTTGCGACGTTCTTTCATGGCCGGCGAGAGCCAGAGCTTCTGAAAGTTCCAGTCGAAGTCGCGCAGGTTGCCGATCGGCGCCAGGTTTTCGCACGATGAGACGGTACCTTCATCGTAAATCACTCCGCCTGCGGTGCCGGCATAACATTTCATCTGCGCGGTCTGCGTCTCCTGAGTCTTCGCAATCAAACCGTGCATGTAGATGTCGATTGCGGCCTTGAAGAATCCGGCCTTGCCGCCGTAATTGTTTTTGATCGCAGCATGACGCGAATCGTCGTCGATCAGTCGCGCGAGTTGCGCATAACGCGAATGATCGATCTCCAGTTCTTTCGGATCGGCTGAAGGCGGACGAATGTAGTTGAAGTTTACCTTGTCAGGCTTCAGATCGTATTTGAGGAAGTCGTACCACTCGAAGATCGTGTCCTGATTCGAATTCATGAAGCAGGTGCACGTTTGCACGTCGAGACGCGGATACTCCTTTTTGATCGACTGAAGCTGTCGCGCGGTGTCGATTGCGATGTCCCACGAACCGGGTTTCTGCCGGATCTTCTCGTGTTGAGTCTTTGGGCCGTCGATGCCGAGTGCGACCGTGACGTTGAGGTTCGGGCACTCCCGCAAGATCCGTGTGACGTCAGGAAAGATTCGTTTTTGAATCTGCCCGTTCGACATGATGTAGATCGATTCCAGCTTGTTGTTGGTGTAGAACGAGCGTGCGATTTCCGGCAGATCCTTGCGCGTGAACGGCTCGCCGCCCGCGAGGATCAAAACGCCGAGGTTGCCGCCCAGCGTTTGTGAAATACGCTCGATCTCGTGCGTCTTCATCTGGAGTTTCTTGCGCGGGCGATCGTCCAGTTCGTCGGTGAAGAAGCAGTGCGTGCAACGCATGTCGCACACGGAAGTGACCAGTATGTTCAGCAATACTGGTGAAAACGGTTGTCCAATCGCGAGTTTCGCGTACCGCTTCAACAGTTCTTTCGTCGTAAAATCCATTTCACCTCAACTTTTCTCGCACACAAGCACGAGAGCTTAACTAGTAAGCTATTTGAAGTTACGTTGTCAACGAAGGTTTCCTGACGCGGGAGAGAAGGATTGAATTAAGAACGGTTTTGGATGCCGAGCGCGCGCATGCGCCGGTAGAGATGACTGCGATCCACGCCCATCAGCTCGGCTGCGCGGGAGACGTTTCCTTCCGCTTCCTCCAGCTTTCGCTGAATAAACTCGCGGTGATACGCCTCAGTCGCTTCCTTGAACGACGGAAACCTGAACGACGTTGCGGGCGCTTCTTCCTTGCCGTGCGGCGGGAGATCTGTAGCTGAGACTTTGTTCCCCGGATGCATGATTACGACGCGTTCTATCGTGTTGCGTAATTCGCGAACGTTTCCGGGCCACGAATAGGACTGCAACTCTTCCAAAGCCTCAGGCAAGAACTGTTTGGGCTTCTTACCATACGAGCGCGAGAAATTCTGGTTGAAGTAATCCACCAGCAACGGCACGTCTTCGAGCCGATCTCGTAACGGCGGCAACTCAAACGGAATTACATTCAAACGATAGAACAGGTCCGGGCGGAAGTTGCCGTTTTCGATCTCGACGTCCAGACGTTTATTTGTCGCCGCGATGAGCCTCACATCAACGGTGATAGACGTGCCACTGCCGACCGGTTCGAAACGTTGCTCTTCCAGCACGCGCAAAACCTTCGCCTGGACCTTCGGACTCATGTCGCCGACTTCATCGAGAAAAATCGTCGCGCCGTCAGCTAGTTCAAACTTCCCTTTCTTCGCCGTCGTCGCTCCGGTGAAGGCGCCTTTGACATGTCCAAACAATTCCGACTCGATCAATTCTTCAGGAATGGCGGCTGAGTTGACTTCCACAAAGGGCGCCGCCGCGCGCCGCGACTCAGCGTGAATCGCACGCGCGACCAATTCTTTACCCGTACCCGACTCACCATAGATCAAAACGCGGCCGTCAGTTGGCGCAACCACCGAAATCTGTTTCCGCAACGCGCGCATCGCGACCGACTCGCCGACCATCGTGTACTCACGCGCAAGCGCGGCGGCCATGTTTGCGTTCATCAACTCGAGACGTTGCTGTCGCAAAGCATTCCGCACCGTCAACACGGTCTTTTCGATCGAAAGCGGTTTCTCGATGAAATCGAACGCGCCGAGTTTCGTTGCTCGCACGGCCGTTTCAATGTTGCCATGGCCCGAGATTATTACCACTGCGGCTTCGGAACCCGCCGCACGTAATTGTTTCAGCGTTTCGAGGCCGTCGATTCCCGGAAGCCAAACGTCGAGCAAAATGCAACCGTAAGCCCGCTTGCCGAGTGCTTTAAGACACTCCTCGCCACTGGCCACGGCGTCGGCGACGAAGCCCTCGTCTTCCATCACGGCGCGGAGCGTGTCGCGAATGCCGCGCTCGTCGTCAACGATGAGAATTGAATCCATTTAGTTATTTTCGATTGTCGATTGTCGATTGCCAATTGTATTCTCGGCCTGCGCCGGTGCGAGTCCTTGCGTCAAATCGGAAATCGGCAATCGACAATCGGCAATTCCCTACGTGGGGAGTTCGATAATGAATTTGGCGCCGCGCGGATGATTCTTCTCGGCACGGATGCGGCCGCCGTGCTCGAGTATTATTTGCTGAACGATCGCCAGACCCAAACCCGTGCCACTGTCGCGCTTCGAGAAGTAAGGCTGGAACAACATGCGAAAATCCCGCGGCTCAATTCCCTGCCCTGTATCTGCGACTTCAGCATGCAACATACTCAGCTCAATTTGGTGAGCAGTGGTGATCGTGATTCGCCTCTCATCCTCAGTCGACGACAAAGCTTCAACCGCATTGTCAATCAGGTTCACGAAGACGCGCTTGATTTGCTCCACGTCCAGCATAGATACGGGAAGGTCCGGATCAAGTTTCATCTCGATGACGATACCGTCGAGGCGCTCTTCGTAGAGTCCGACTGCCTGACTGATCACTTCGTTCAGGT
>DASZDV010000020.1:0-2250 GCA_035941575.1 Pyrinomonadaceae bacterium | reverse complement strand
ATTGCTATTATCCTGGACCGTTATGATCTACGAGTTGTTGTTTCCCGTGGTCTTGCTCACTTCTGGCTGGCTCCTTATCGGGACTTTGACTCTGGGTATCCTATTCCACCTCAGTTGTGCGGTAACGATGGGGCTTAACGGATTTCTTTGGGCGTTCCCCGCGACTTACCCCTGTATCGCAGCCTTGGCCACGGCAATCAGGAGTTAGCGATTATGCGACGTCCGCGTTGGATTCAGACGTACACTACTCGCGGTACAAGTTGTCGAAGCGCATGCTGGAAGGCGTGAAGCGTAGATCGACCGTTCCCGTTGGCCCATTGCGCTGTTTGGCGATGATTATTTCGGCGATGTTCTTTTGGTCCTCAGGCATCGCGTCGCGCTCCTCAGGCGTTTTGTATTGCTCTTCGCGAAAGATAAAGGCCACGAGATCTGCGTCCTGTTCCAACGCGCCCGACTCGCGCAGATCCGCAAGTTGCGGACGGTGATCGGAACGCGACTCCGGCGCGCGTGATAGCTGCGACAACGCCACGAGAGGCACGTTCAACTCTTTCGCCAACCCCTTCAGCTCGCGTGAAATCTGCGACACCTCCTGCTGGCGCGATTCCACGCGTTTACTCGATCCCGTCATCAACTGAAGGTAGTCAACAATAATCAGATCGAGCTTCTTCTGCTCCGCAGCGAGCCGTCGTGCCTTCGCACGCATCTCCAAAACAGTCAACCCTGGCGTGTCGTCCAAAAAGATCTTTGTGTCCGCAAGGACTCCGAGTGACTTCGCAATCTGCGCCCACTCGAGCCGCGAAAGAAAGCCGTTGCGAAACCGTTGCGCGTCGATGTTGCCCTGCGAACAGAGCATGCGCATCACCAGCGACTCCTTCGACATCTCGAGCGAGAACATGCCTACAACTGCGCCTGCATGAATGGCTGCGTTCTCTGCCAGCATCAATGCGAAACTCGTCTTACCCATTGACGGGCGCGCCGCGAGAATGATCAGATCGGAGTTTTGTAAACCCGAAGTCATCTTGTCGAGATCCGGAAAACCGGTCGTGAGTCCCGTGAGCACGGCGGCGCGGCCTTCCATCTCCTGTACTTTCTCGAGCAGTTGCTCCGCGATCGGCTTCACGTGCATGAAGCCCTGGCGAATGCGTTCGTCCGCAAGCTGAAAGATTGCCTGCTCGGCGTGGTCCAGGATGATTTCCGGCTCATCTTCTTCGGCGAGTGCTTCCTGTGTGATCTTGTTTGCGCTCTTGATGAGTTGTCGCAGCATTGATTTGCCGCGAACGACCTTCGCGTAGTGAAGAATATTGGTCGAGTGAGGCAAACCGTACGTGAGGTTCGTAATAAAACTAATGCCACCAACCGACTCCAGCGCGTTCTCTTTCTTCAACTCTTCGCCTATGAGAATCGGATTGATTTCGGCGCCGCGTTCAAAGAGCGCGATCATCGAGACGAAGATACGACGATGCGATGGGACGTAAAAGTCCTCAGGTCGAAGTTGTTCGATGGCCTGACTGATCAGACCGTTATCGAGTAGAACTGCGCCGAGAATAGCGCGCTCAGCTTCCGAACTATTTGGCAACGCGCGTTCGAAAGCCGGGTCGCGAACGATATCAGGAGTGGCCATAGAAACAGTGTGAAGGAGAAATTTTCGCCTCGCAAAGAAGAACGCCGCACGTTCGTCTTAACATGCGGCGTTACTCAGCGCAATCACTTTGCTGGTTTTATTCTGCGGCGGCTGCTTCTTCTTCCTTACGGGCAGCTTGTTTCGCAAGCTCGGCTTCCTGTTCCGGCGTGAGATGTCCAACAATCACTTCGCCCTCAGGCACAACCTTCACCTGCAAATCAATCGTGACTTCGCGGTGCAAACGCACGGGCACCGCGTACTCGCCCACACGTTTCAGCGGCTCGCGCAGGTGAATACGATGGCGATCGATCTCGTAACCACGTTCCTGCAAAGCTTCGGCGATATCCATCGACGTAACCGAACCATACAACGCGCCCTGTTCGCCGGCTTTTCGTTTGAACTCGAGCACGAGCGAAGTCATCTGTTGCGACTGCGCTTCCGCCGTCGCCCGTTCCTTCGCTTCCTTCTTCAACAACGCGGCGCGCTCTTGTTCAATGCCCTTGACGTTACCGGCAGTCGCCTCGACGGCGAGGTTGCGCGGCAACAAATAATTGCGCGCATAACCCGCTCTGACTCTGACGATCTCGCCACGCGCGCCGAGATCATCGACGTCTTCACGTAAAAGAACT
>DASZDV010000019.1:0-10989 GCA_035941575.1 Pyrinomonadaceae bacterium | reverse complement strand
ATCAGTGCTGTGACTTGTTTGCCTTGCTCACTCGCACGGATCAGTGCGGGCGGAATTGGTGAGTCAGGACCCGTGCGGTAGAGACAAATCTTGATCGCAACGACATCCGGATCGTCTACGGCCTGGTTGATGAATCCTGTCACACACTCGTACGAATCGTACGGATGGTGCAGCAGCCGGTCGCCCTCTTTGATCGCTTCAAAGATATTCTCGTTATCTGTGAACCACGCTGGAACCTTTGGCGTGAACGGCGCGTCTTTCAGTTCCGGGCGATCGACATCGTAGAGCGGCATCAGATCCTGAAGGTTAAGTGGACCATCGAACTTGTAAACGTCTTCCGACTCGAGACCCAACGATGCGCTCAGATACTCGATCATCTCGTCCGACATATCAGCCGACACTTCGAGCCGCACGGGCGTACCGAACCTGCGACGCTGCACTTCTTCCTGGATCCGGCTGAGCAGGTCGTCCGCTTCTTCTTCTCTAATTTCTATATCGGCGTCGCGCGTGACGCGAAAGCGATAACACGGACCCGGCTCCATACTCGGAAACAGAGCGTGAATGTTTGCCTCGATGATCTCTTCCAGCAACACAAAGCGCGAGCTTGACGCGCCGACCGGTATGAGTCGTGGCAAAACGTTCGGCACTTTAATGCGCACGAAGCGAGGATCAATCAGCTTCCGAGAACTGATCAACTTCATGTTCTTCGGCGGGTTCACCATCAGACCGATGTTGACGCTGAGCGGTGAAATATATGGAAACGGGTGACTGGGATCGACAGCGAGTGGCGTCAACACAGGAAAGACTTTCTCTATGAAGTATTGCTGGAGTCTCTCCTGCTCGTGCCGTGACAACGATCTGTAAGCCACGACCGAGATTCCCGCTTTGTGAAGGCCAGGCAAGATCTCCTCGCGCAAACATCTCGCTTGCTTGTCGATCAGCTCGAGCACTCGTTGCCGCGTATGCGCCAACTGCTCCACCGGCGTAAGTCCGTCAGGCGAGGGTTCGACGTCATGTTCCAACTCTTCCTTCAAACCCGAAACGCGGATCATGAAGAACTCGTCCAGGTTCGACGAAAAGATGGATAGAAACTTCAGCCGCTCGAGCAGCGGATTCCGTTCGTCGAGCGCCTCCTCCAGAACTCGGCCATGAAACGCCAGCAGACTGAGCTCTCGGTTAAAGAAGAGTTCAGATGTGGACCGAGGGGCGACCTCTACCGGCTTCGTGAATTCGTGAACTGTTGCTTCTCTCTTAACTACTGTTGACATAGTTTTCTGTGATAACTAGCTGAAAAATTGAGAGAGTCCGATAACATCAATGCCGATGACATCAATGACGCTTTGGCAAGCATTGTTCCATCCCGGATACGAAGTCTTTAATTGAGGTAAGAGTTGCTTTTTTGGGTAGTTAACCGTTTTGTTGCAAAATGAATTCAATTGGGTTCTGTACGGAATTGATGCTCTTTGGCGGCACGAGTTTTTGCAACGCGAGCCGAGGTCAAAGCGTTAAGGTAACTGCGCGCTTTCATGAGGCAGCAGGCGCAACCCTGCAGAAGGTGCGGCGCATCTGTACCGACGACGAGTTCTGGACCGTTAAGTTTTGGTGGAAAAGTTTACGCTTTCGGCGTCTGTTTCATTTCAGGGGATTGTTTGACACCCCAAAAAATCGTGTGGTAACCTCCAATGTGTTTTGGCTCCCGCGTGAGTCCCGTAGTATCCAAACCATAGAGGAGCCAGTAGATACCGCACAAAAATTGACGTGATGTTGCCGATGTGACTTTCCTCAGAGATAGTCGCTCAAGGATTCGCATTTACCTTTGAAGGAGTACGACGATCTGATGTCAGCGAGCTTCCCTCGTTTGATGGCCCGTGTGGCTTTACTTACGGCGCTCGTCGCTACCGCGGCAAGCAGTTACGCACAAATTCCCGCAGCTTCTTCTGCTCGATCGATACCGACTGAAGTAGAACAATCAGAAGCACGCATCGGGCGCATCATTGCGCGTGCCGAGGATCACTTCCGTAAAGGCAAGTTGAATCTCGAAGACAGCAAACGCGAACAGGCCCGAGAAGAATTTGATAAGGCAGTTGATTCGATTCTTGAATCGGGTTACGACGTGCGCGCCAGTCAGAAGTTGCAGACCTATTACCTCGAACTGGTCGAGCGCATCTATCGCGAAGAAGTACCACTGCAACAACCCGTAAACACCAACGCGACGCTGGTGGCGCAAAACACGCAGACACAGGAACCGGCGCCGCAAAAGGCTCCGCCACAGGTTGGTTTTCGCGATCAGAAGTTTGAGCCGTCGCCACTCGATGTGCTCAGCAAGCTGGTGCTGACCGAGACCGAGAAAGAAGTTTCCGGTGAAGATCTTCTCGCACTGGAACAAGCGAAGAAGAACGTCAATTTTTCCTTCACGCTTAATCCGCTCATTCAGCAATACATCAATTACTACCAGGGTCCGCGCGGTCGTGCGACGATGGAGAATGGTCTTCGTCGCTCGGGACAGTACATGAAACTCGCGCGTCAGATTTTCGCGCAGGAAGGCGTGCCGCTCGACGTCACCTGGTTGGGCCAGGTTGAGAGTTCGTGGAAACCACGGGCGGTTTCGTGGGCTTCCGCGTCGGGACTGTGGCAGTTTATTCCGAGCACCGGCCGCATGTATGGTCTGCGCCAGAACGCTTACATCGACGAGCGCAATAGTTTTGAACAGGCCACACGCGCTTCCGCGAAACACTTGAAGGATCTGGCGTCGCGTTACAACGGCAACTGGGAACTCGCGATGGCCGCATACAACACAGGCGCCGGCAACATCGATCGCGCAATCTCCCGTGCCGGCACTGCCAACTTCTGGATGATCTATCCGTACATCGCGCAGGAAACACGCAACTACGTGCCGAATATCCTCGCGGTGATCCTGATTGCCAAGAACCCCGAGAAGTACGGGTTCAAAGGCATCAAGCCCGATTCGCCGATGGCTTACGACGTGGTCCAGGTGCCGACGGCGACGAGTCTTCAGCTCGTTGCTGATGCGACTGACACTAGCGTTGACCACATTCGCTCTTTGAATCCCGAACTGAGACGCGACGTGACGCCACGTGGCGATACTTACAACGTGCGCATTCCGGCAGGACGCGCCAAGCAGTTTGCGGCGCTTCTGCATCGCATCTCGCCTGACAAACGCGAGACAGCGCGCGTGATTTCAGTGGCGCCCGGTGAAGATTTAGACAACGTTGCGAATCGGACCGGAATCAGCGTCGCTCAATTGCAAGCAATGAACAGCGGCGTCGATCTTAAGTCGACTACCAAGCTTGTTGTTCCGAACAGCAGCGTCAAACTCACGCGTTGGGTGCGAGCGACTCCCGCAACCGCCGGCGCCGACGCGGCTGCTCCTTCGTTGAATAAAGTTCGTGCCCGCAAGGGAGACACGATTGCCAGCATCGCCGCGGCTCGTAACCTCGATGCCAACGACGTCGCGCGGCTCAACGGAATTCCAGTTGATGCTGAACTGCGTGCCGGCCAGGAAGTGAAGATCCCGGGCACAGCGCCAACCCCCTCGCGCCGCAGATAAGTAGCCGCAGATTAGGCTTTATATTTAAGTCCATGGGCAGTACCGTAAGCGCACCTTACGGTACTAATGCTTTGTTAGGAGCTTCCTCACATGCTCTTCAGAACTCTTTCTGCCGCCGTCTACGGCATCGATGCCGATCTCGTCGATATCGAAGTTGATCTCACTCACAGCCGTGGCGAAAGCGAACAACCGTCTTCAGTAACAATCGTCGGATTGCCCGACGCTGCCGTGCGCGAATCGCGTGAACGCATTCGCGCGGCAATGCAGAACTGCGGTTACTTCTTTCCGTTTCAAAAGACGACGATCAATCTCGCGCCCGCGGACGTACGCAAGGAGGGCGCGAGTTTCGACTTGCCCATTGCTCTCGGGATCCTGGGCGCGAATGGTGATCTCGCTGAGCACTACAGTCTCATTCACATTCTCTGTGTCGGTGAGCTTTCCCTCGATGGCCGAGTGCGAGCGATCAAGGGTGCGTTGCCGATTGCGATTCTTGCTCGCGAGGCTTCGATCCGGCACGTCATTTTGCCGGAGGAGAGCGCAAAAGAGGCTGCGGTTGTAGACGGCGTGAATGTATATGCCGTCGCCGACCTTCGCAGTGCGGTTAAGTTGATTGCCGATCTGCGTTCGACAACTCCGCCTGTGCCGTTGAGGGTTGAGGCTGCGGAAATACTGGCGCGAACCGAACAGTTCAATATCGACTTCAAAGAGGTGCGCGGTCAGGTTTCCGCAAAGCGAGCGCTGGAGATAGCGAGTGCGGGTGGACACAACATACTGCTTATTGGTCCACCTGGTTCAGGCAAGACGATGTTGGCAAAACGCTTGCCGACTATTATGCCGCCGCTTGAATTTGATGCCGCGCTCGAGCTTACGAAGATTCATTCCGTTGCGGGTTTGACTGGTCGCGCTGGCCTCGTAACCGAACGTCCATTTCGTTCGCCGCACCACACGATCAGCGATGCTGGTTTGATTGGTGGCGGCACCGTGCCTCGTCCCGGTGAAGTTTCATTGGCCCATCAGGGTGTGTTGTTTCTCGACGAGTTGCCGGAATTCGATCGCAACGTATTGGAAGTTCTGCGCCAGCCGCTCGAAGATCAAAAAGTGACGATCAGCCGCGCAGCGATGTCTTTGACTTTTCCCGCATCTTTCATGCTGGCTGCTGCAATGAATCCGTGTCCTTGTGGTTACTGGAGCGACCCGATGCGCGAGTGTCGTTGCTCGCCGTTGCAGATCCAACGTTACATCGGGCGCATATCTGGTCCGTTGTTGGATCGCATCGATATTCACATTGACGTTCCGGCAGTGAAGTTTCGCGAGCTCGCAGGAGATGTTTTGCCGGATACTGACAGTTCGACTGTGATTCGTGATCGCGTGGTCAGGGCACGCGACCGACAGTTGCATCGTCTCCGCGCGGAACGAATCTTCTGCAACGCCGCGATGACGCCGCGCATGATTCGTTTGCATTGCAAGATCGACGCAGCAAGCGAGCGCATGCTTGAAAGCGCGATGATGCGCCTCGGCCTCTCCGCACGAGCTTATGATCGCATTTTGAAAGTCAGCCGCACGATTGCGGATTTGGAAGGCAACGAGAAGATTCGATCAACGCACGTCTCAGAAGCAGTTGGCTATCGTTCACTGGACCGCACGTATTGGACGTGAACAACCAGCGTGGGGCGTTTCGGTGCACACAAATAATTCCGTTGACAGTGGACCATGCGAAGAGTACAGTGCGCCTTCTCAAATAGAAAACACTCACAACAACTGAATCATGGCCCAGATTCCTCATTCCTCAGGAGCCAAACATGTCGCGTACCTCACACTTGGTCGTATCGCTGTTCTTCTTTTTACTGTTGGTTACTTGGTTTCTTCCTCATCCCACGAGCTCACAAAGCACCGTGCGGTCGCTGTCGCTGAACGGCACGAATCAATACCTGACAACACCGAGCAGCACGAGTCTCAACATCACTGGCGCAATTACAGTCGAAGCGTGGATCAAGCTGAACTCAATTGGTGCTTACCAGATCGTGTTGAGTCGCGAAGCGTTTGCGCAGCCCGGCACTGGCGGTGGTTACCGGCTGACGATCTCCAACAGCGGCAAGGTGCAGCTTGATCTATTCCAGAGTCACAACACGTACGTGACGTTGATCGGCGCGACCACGGCCACTGCTGGCGTGTGGCATCACGTGGCCGGTGTGTTCGACGGCAGCCAAATGCGTGTGTATTTGGACGGAGTGCTGGATGGGAGCCTCGCCACTACGAGTGGACCAGCAGCAGGAACAGGAGTGTTTTACGTTGGGCGTCACTCGTATGCGACTAGTCCTTTTTACTTTGGAGGGTTGATTGATGAAGTGAGAGTTTCGGCGGCGGCGCTTTACACAAGCAACTTCACGCGTGGTTTGGGACCGAGCGCAAATGTGCGCGGGTTCTGGAAGTTTGATGGCCAGACCGCGAACGATTTTTCAGGTAACGGCAATCACGGCACGTTACAGAATGGGGCTACCTATTCCACTGATGTGCCGCCGGTTACTAATAACGCGCCGACTGTCAGTCTCACTGATCCACAGAACAACACGACGTTCGCAGCCGGATCGAACATCGTGCTGGACGCTACGGCTGGGGATAGCGATGGCAGTGTTTCGAGAGTTGATTTCTATCAGGGCACGACATTGTTGGGAACGGATACGAGTGCGCCGTACACGTTTGTGTGGAGCAATGTGGCCGGGGGTGTTTATTCGTTAACGGCTAAAGCGATGGATGATGGTGGCGCGGTGACGACGTCGACTGCGATTGCGGTGACGGTGATCGCGCCGGGTGGGAATCATTCGTTGTCAATGAACGGCAGCAATCAATACTTAATCGCAGCAAGCAGCGAGAGCCTTAACATCACCGGTCCAGTCACGGTTGAAGCCTGGATCAAGTTGAACTCCATTGGCGCTTACCAGATCGTGTTAAGTCGCGAAGCCTTTGGGCAGCCGGGCACTGGCGGTGGGTACCGGCTGACGATTTCCAATGCCGGCAAGGTGCAGCTTGATCTGTTTCAAAGCCACAACACTTACGTAACGGTAATTGGCACGACAACCGCGACGACCGGCGTGTGGCATCACGTCGCCGGTGTGTTCGATGGCAGCCAGATGCGCGTCTATCTGGATGGTGTGCTGGATGGTAGCCTCGCCACGACGAGTGGACCAGCAGCAGGAACAGGAGCGTTTTACATTGGGCGCCACTCGTATGCGACTAGTCCTTTCTACTTTGGTGGCTTGATCGATGAAGTGGGAGTTTCTGCGGAGGCGCTCTACACGAATAACTTCACGCCCGGTCTTGGACCGGGCTCAAGCGTGCGCGGGTTCTGGAAGTTTGACGGCCAGACCGCGAACGATTTTTCAGGTAATGGCAATCACGGCACGTTACAGAACGGCGCGACCTATTCGACTACTGTGCCACCGAGCGGTGGTTCACAACGTCCGGTAGCTTTTGCGGGTGGTCCCTATAGTTCTCCGTTTGGACAGGCTGTTTCGTTTAGCAGCAGCGGCTCGTTTGATCCGGATGGCACGATTGTCAGTTACCACTGGAACTTCGGTGACGGCACTTCTGCAAACACGGCTAACCCGTCCCACGCTTACGCCGCGCCAGGAATTTACACTGCTACGCTGACAGTCGCAGATAACGCGGGACTTCGGACCAGTGCGATTGCAACGGTAACCATTAGCGCCGCCACAAATGCGCGTCTTGATCCGTTGAACCAGACCGGCGGTGGGACCGAGAATCCATTGTCGCGCAACTTCCACTGGATGCTGCCGCTGGTGAGTTTGCCGGGACGGGCAGGATTGGATCTGAGTCTTTCGTTGTCCTACAACTCACTGGTCTGGACAAAGAACGGCAACTACGTCTCGTTCGATGACGATCACGGCTTTCCTGGACCAGGCTTCCGTCTTGGCTTTCCCGTCATACAACCGCTCTATTACAACCCTGAGACTGCGCGCTATGCGTTCCTGTTGATTGCGAGTGACGGCAGTCGCGTCGAACTGCGGCAAGTGCCGGCAACGAATTTTTATGAATCTGCGGATTCGTCGCACCTGCTGCTGGATGCGACTACGATGGTGCTGCGCACCACGGACGGTACGCAGTTGAAGTATGAGCTGAAGGGAAGTGAATACAACTGCACCGAACTCAAAGATCGCAACGGCAATTACATTACGGTTAACTACACCTCGTTTGGGCGAATCGACAACGTCGTCGATACCTTAGGTCGCAGCGTTCAATTTAATTACGATGCGAATGGCTGGTTAACCTCGATTACACAGGCGTGGAACCAGGGAGCAGTAACACACAACTGGGCCACGTTCGACTACGGCGTCAACAACACCAGCATCCAGACAAACTTCTCCGGTCTCACCGTCTCCGGTCCCTCAAACAGTACGTCGATCAAAACACTTAAGAGAGTCACGCTGGCTGATGGCTCGCATTATGATTTCAGTTGGACCAGTTGGGGACAGGTCTGGAAGATCAGCAGTTTTGCTGCCGACAATCACCTACTCAACTACCGCTCCTACAACCTGCCGCAAACGTCTGATCCTCAGACGCCATATTCCGACTGTCCTCGCTTTACCGAGCGGCGCGATTGGGCGCAGTACTGGAATGGCGACACAGACGGCCTCGCGGTGATCAGTGAAGAAGTAGTGACCGCGTTTACGCCTGCGGTTAGCGATACGTGGACCATGCCCGACGCTACGCAACAGACCGGGATGCGCGTGCAGGTAACTGCACCCGATGGCACTTCAAACAAGATCTACTTCATCGGTACAGCCGGTACTGGTTCAGGGTGGCGGCGTGGTTTGCCGGCACTGGTTAACGCCTACGATAGTGAAGGAACGTTGCGGCGCCAGGTGCTGAGCACCTGGACGCAGGACAACACTGCGGTCTCATACGTGCTGAATCCGCGGGTGACGGAAACAAACACGTTCGACCCGGAAGGCAATCGCGCGCGCGTACAGATCACCTATCAACCGGTCTCGTTTGCCAACGGCACCAGTTGCCAGTTGCCGCGCGATGTTTACGAATACGCCGCGAATGCTACTGACATACTGCGCAGCACGAGGACCATCTACAACACGAATGCCGTCTACACGGATCGACGCATCATTGGCTTGGTCAGCGAAAAGCAGCTCTACGAAGGAAACATCAACAACGGCGGCACACTCATGTCGAAGCTTGCTTTCTTCTACGACGAAAGCGGCTCGCTACAGGGCGCAGACGCACCCGTCCAGCACGACAACACAAATTACAGTGCCGCATTTGTCACGGGACGTGCGAACCTTTCGAGTGTCAAACGCTATGACGTGACAAACCTGTCGTCGTTTACCACCACGCGCACGAAATACAACACAGCGGGCGCGGTCGTCTCCTCGATTGACGCGTTGAATCATGCGGTTCAGATCAGTTACAGCGACTCCTTTTCAGACCGAGGCAACCTCAACACCCTCGCTTACCCGACGACCGTTGCTGACGCTGACGGCTACGTTTCGACTACGAAGTACGACTATGACTTTGGCGCAGTTACTTACAACCGCACGCCGAAGCCAAACACGACGGACCTGACGGAGAGTCTCAACGGTCCGGAACAAACTCTCACGTACGACTCGATAGGCCGGCTACAGCAAACGACTAATCTCGTTAACAATGCTTACACTCGCTTTGAATATCCAACCAGCCAGACACGTGTAGACACCTACGTCATGATTCAGGAAGGTCAAGGTGAAGCACACTCGTTCAAGATCACTGATGGCGCAGGTCGTCTTATCGCTACGGCCACAGATCATCCTGGAAGCGTCGGTGGCTTCAGCGGACAGCGATTTGTCTATGACGTGCTTGGTCGCACCGTTAAAACATCCAACCCGGCCGAAACAACCGCAGACGGGCCACCTTCACAATGGATCACAGCAGGAGACGATGCAGCTTCAGGCTGGATCTACACGCAACAGACTTACGACTGGAAATCGCGTCCGCGAATCACGACAAACCAGGACGGCACCACGAAATCAGTATCTTATTCCGGGTGTGGTTGTGCCGGAGGTGAAGTCGTGACACTCACGGACGAAGGCACGATTGACGCTGGTGTCGTCAGGCGCCGCCAGCAGAAGATCTACACTGACATTCTCGGCCGGCCTTACAAAACAGAAACGCTCAACTGGGCCGGCGGATCGGTCTACTCAACCACCGTCGCTTCTTACAACGCACGAGATCAAGTTACACAGGTCCGCGAATACGCGGGTCCGGAAGACAGCAACACCTATCAGGACACCATCATCGGCTACGACGGTTTCGGGCGTCTCCAGAGCAAACACGTACCTGAACAGAACGCCGGCACCGCCACTCTCTGGAGCTACAACGCTGACGACACAATCAACACCATCACCGACGCTCGCGGCGCCGTAACAACCTTTGGCTACACAGGCACAAATCGACACCTTGTGAAGACCGTGACTCACGCGCTGTCCGGCACGCCTACCATCAATGTCGCTTTTGAATATGACGCAGTGGGCAATCGCACGTCCATGACTGATGCTTTGGGCTCAGTGGTCTACAACCGCGATCTCCTTTCGCAGCTCACTTCTGAAACCAGAACGATCGCCGGCGTCGGGAGCTTTACGTTGAACTACGCTTATAACCTTAGTGGACAACTCACCAGCGTCACAGATCCATTCGGTGCTCAGGTCGGATATGGCCATGACAAGTTAGGAAGGCTTAGCGCCATCACCGGCGCAAACTTCGGCTCTGTCACGTCGTATGCTTCGGACTTTCAATACCGCGCGTGGGGAGCACTCAAGTCACTCTCGTATGGAAACTCGAAGACCGTGGGACTCGGTTACGACGTGAAGCTGAATGTCTCAACGTATGAAATACCGGGCCTGATGAAGAAGAGTTACCAGTACTACAACGACGGCCGCCTGAGATTCACTCAGGACCAACTCTTTACCAACAGCAGATTCGACCGCTTTTACAAATACGATCATCTGGGTCGCATCACCAGCGCGTTAAGCGGCGCGGAAGCAAGAGGACAAGGCCCTACTAACGATCGGCCCTACAACGAAACGATGGCTTACGATCCAATGGGCCATCTGACCTTGCGTGAGATCCGCCAGTGGGATCGTTACGACACAACTGGCAATGAGACGTATATCAACAATCGACGCCAGTATTGGCAGTACGATGCTGATGGCCGGCTGCTACACGGGAACAGCGACTACATCTACGACGCCGCGGGTCAGATATCTTCCTTTGGCGACGCAGACCCGTACATGACGGACCAGCAGTTCGACGGCGATGGCCACAGGTTGAAAACAGTCCAACGGAGCTACAACCCAACCACACATCAGTGGACGACAGAAAAGGTGACGTACTACGTCCACAGTTCGGTGTTAGGAGCA
>DASZDV010000018.1:0-4320 GCA_035941575.1 Pyrinomonadaceae bacterium | reverse complement strand
AGTTCTTCGGTTCGGTGAGATTGCGGCACTAATACTTTGCGCTCTGCCGCTCGCGGCGAGGCGCTGTCGCTCTTAGTTCGTGATGGAGCGAGAAGTAACGGCGACCAGTAATGCACAATTCGTAACGGCCGTCCCTGAGGCGCAAGGTTGTCCTTCGGCCTGACCGGACGAACAGAGCTGACGACTGGACGAGAGAACAAGTACTTGCGCGGAGCAGCGACGTGCGAAGCAACTGAATGAGCGGCTCTCGATTTCGGAGCGCTTAAAAAGGGTTGTTCGAATTGCCGCCGCTTCGCTGCTGGCTGAAGCGCGCTATTAATCGACGGCGTTGACCGGTGCGCGAAACGTTCCTGTGAAGGCCGCGCGCCGCGAACGCTCGCGCGGAGTTCATCGCGAAGGATTCGCGTGTCGAAAACTCGCATTGACGAGCCAGGCGCACGCGAGATGTTTGTCGAGCTTCGATGCGTTTGATAATTCGCGAAGTGAAAATGAAATTGTGGCCAGGACAGAAACTTCGCTCCCGCGGCGGAGCGATGAACAATCACGTTGGCTAAGTGCTTTCCTCGTTTTCTCCACCGCAAAACGATTGGACGCCAGCTGACGCCGCGTTTCTTCACGTTCACACAAGATTCCACACGACACGGAACAAACCGCCTGGCTGCATCGCGTGCAGGTAGGAAAAGAGCGCGCAGAAGCTTTGTTCCACCCGTGGAGATCATGTCGCCTTTCTTAATCCGTGATGGGCCAACTCAAGGCTTTCCATCACCACTGTTGACGTCTGTGCGTCCAAGTCTGACGAGGTCCACTTAACTGGCAGCGCATACTCGATCTGCCACGACCACATCCTCTCGCCCGCTTCGTTTTGAAGCCGGATCCAAACCGTCCTTCGTTTGATATCGCCGTCGGCAGCCGCCATGGCCCACTTCCACAAATCTTCGAGAGCAAGACCACGCTCGAGTACGACGACCGGATGTGTCACCTGCGTAACCAGCTTGTGCTCGTACTCGTTTACTCCTCCCTCGCGATACGACTCGGTCTTTAATTCGCGAGAAAGACCTTTGACCCGCGTGAAGCCACCACTCGTGATGCCTTCAATCTCAACGAGGAAGCGAAAGCCACGCAGAGGATCCTGACGCGCCATAGTTACTTGCTCCCCACGTCGAATGGATTACGCGGCGTGCCGTCGAGCACACGATTGATAGCCGAGATCTCCCGACACCACCGTCGACGCTCACGGTGTTCGAGCTGCATGATCTCGCCGTAGGACCAATGAAAATGCGATGCGATGAAGGCCATCTCCTCGTATAACGACTTAACGGGATAGGCCTTCATGCTTCCCCCACTGCCGTAATCCTCCGCAGTGCTTTTCCTCCTGTGGCCCATTGCTTTTCCGGCGTAACTTCCACCTCGGGCTCATCGCTCGAATTGAACTTCTCGTACAACCGTTGCAGGTAGGCGAGGTCTGAGGCGTACAAGTTTTCGATTATGCCGGTGTGGATGTCAGCCAAACTGCCGAGACGTGTGATGACGCGCGCCAACACGATCACCGCGAGATACGCTTCGTTCTGTTGCACTCGAGGATCGCGCAGCGGGAGGATCTCGTCAGCCGCGGTGGCCAGGCGCATTGTGCCGCGCCGGTGCAGCGTTCCGGTGTCGTCCACGTAGCCTTTCGGTAGTTCAAATTCGATCTCGGTTTGAAAGCCGATGTGAGTAGTGGTGTTCATTGCTCATTCCCTTCTACGCCACTCGCTCGATGCCTTCGTTGGCCAACTCAAGCAACTCAATCATCACTTCGTTGCCTTTGGCATTGAGGTCACTTGGGTCGTACTTCACGGGCCAGGCATCAGTGATAACAAAACGCGCACTGTCTGTGCCCGCTTCGTCCTGGACCACGATGACGACCTTCTTGCGTTTGGTTTGGACTTGTCCGGCGGAGACGTCGTTATGCCACTTAAAGAGCTCCAACGCGGTGCCGCCTGTGGTGATGCCCCATTTCAAAGTGATGTTTCCGTACTTCGTGAGGCCGCTCAGCTTTTGCACGTGCGGCGGATCAGTGCCCACGCGATAGTCCACGGCGTCGATCGTCGTTTCGGCGATCATCACCTCACTGAAGCCGGCTCGCGTGATGTTGTCGATCTCGAGCCGGAACCGAAAATTGCGTAGAGGATCGATGCGTGCTGACATAAACGTTGCTCCTTAGCGTTGGGCCTCGGCGGTGTTTTGGAAAATACGGAAGATGACAAACTCAGCGGGACGAACGGGCGCGATACCGATTTCACAAATCAGTCGTCCGTTGAGAATGTCGTCTTGCGTCATCGTGGTGCGATCGCAGGTGATGAAGAAGGCTTCCTCTTCGGTGCGACCAAACAGCGCGCCGGCGCGCCATTGCGAACGCAGGAAGAGTCGAATCGTGTCTTTCACGCGAGCCCACAGCTTATCGTCGTTGGGTTCGAACACCACCCACTGCGTGCCTTCGTAAATCGACCGTTCAAGGAAGATGAAGAGGCGTCTGACGGAAACGTATTTCCAAAGCGCATTTGAGGTAATCGTGCGCGCGCCCCACACGCGAATACCACGACTTGGAAAGCTGCGGATAACATTGACGCCCTTTGGGTTCAGATCGTCTTGCATCCCATCGTTAATGTCGAACTCGACGTTCAGCGCACCTCGCACAATCTCGTTTGCAGGTGCCTTGAAGACACCGCGTTCAGTGTCCGTTCGAGCATAGACACCCAAAACGGGACCGCCAGGGGGAATGAGTTTGCGAGCTCCAGTTCGAGGATCTGAAATGTAGATCCATGGGTAATAAAACGCGGCGAACGTGCTATCGGTGAGGCCTTTCTGGGTATTGCGGGGGTCCAGATCGCTCACACTGCTCTTGCCTTTCTCACTGTCGATGACGGCAAAGCGAAAGCGCATGTTTTCGCAATGCGAAATGATCTGAAGAGCCGTCGCTTTATCAGCATTTGGAGCGTATACGAGCGCGACATCTCTGTATGGATCTAACTCAAGTGCGGCTAGTCCTTGAGGGACCAATCGCCCAGCGTCCACATCAACAGCTCCCTTGAAGTCATCAACCCCTACTGCTTGGTCGTCATCTTTTCCATCGGCGAGTAACTTCGAGGTGTCGCTGAGATCCGGAAGAGCGGCGTTCCCTACACCTGCCTTGCGAACCAGAACGCCAAGCGCGGAACTTTCGGGACCTTGGTTACTATCGCCTTTTTCAAGATCAATGAACGGCACCCGTTTGCCGTAGAAGTCAGGTGACGTCTCGTCAGTATCGAGGTCATCGAAGTCTTCTATAAGCGATGGCCTTGGCAGGGTAGTTCGGTCGGTGAATGGGTCGAAAGCAGGCACAGGATCGCGTCCCCAGTAGGCGAGTTGCAGTCGGAAGCCAACAGGTGTGCCATCGGACTTCTTAGTGCTGCTCGCCTTGATCTTTACCTTGACGCGATTCCCCCAGAGACCATTGCCGGCGGCGCGAACAACAAAGTTTCCGAAATCGACTGAGGCGACTTTTGCACGATTTCCAACAATGCGGCAGATAAATGCTCGCTTTCCGCCGTTTTCGAAAAAGCTGTTAGCGGCATAAGGCAAAAACTTAGTGTCGCCAAACACGTCGCCAAACCAACGTTGATAGTCCTTGTAGCTCGTCACCATTCGTGGTGTGGTCGAGCCACGTTCAGCCTCGCCGATGAGCGCTGCAGTGCTTGTCGGAACGCCTTCTATCGGCCGCGGGCCACGTTCGATTTCCTCGATGTAAACGCCAGGATGTAAGTATTCAGGCATGGTGTTCCTCCAATTTCACTTCAGCGCGTGTAAGACTGATGTGGCTTTTCATCGTCGTGCTTCTCGTAATCGCAGCAATCGATGTCGCTTGGAATCGCAGCTCTTGCTGACTTCTCGAAATCGGCCTTCCAGTTCTCGCCAAGCGCCTTCTCGTAACCTTCGATTAGGCCGTTGATCTTGATCAGCTCGGAATCGACATTAGTCACTGCGTCCTTCGCCGGCGTGTACCGCTTCTTCACGAGACAGCAGATCAAATCGAAGTAGTCGTTCGGATCGATCAGGTACGGCAGTGGACCAACGAGCCGCTCGCGGAAAGTCAAGTAACCAACGTCGGGTCCACAGCAGTCGTCAGGTGTACCTTCGTCACACGGACAAAAGTCGGTGTACTTTTTGTCGATCCTGGTGGTGAGATCTATGCTCGTAGCAGGTGGCGCAATCGCAAGATGTCGCGGGATAAGAACCAGAAACACATCGTAAATAGCCTTACCCGGGTGTGGCCCGATGAATGGACCAATCGACTCCATCAGCGTT
>DASZDV010000017.1:0-2600 GCA_035941575.1 Pyrinomonadaceae bacterium | reverse complement strand
GACTTGAGTATGACGCCCGCGATGATCCCGCGAGTGCGTTCTGTACTCGCACAAATCGAAGCACGCGAAGCACAAACAATCGCCGAAAAATGTCTCGCCGCGGCGAGCGCTGACGAAGTTGAAGCAATCGTTCGCGAGGAGTTCAAAGTGCAGTGGCCGGAACTGTTTCAGCCAAACATGCTTCCCATACCCACCGAAAGTTAGGCCACAAAGAGGCGCAAGATGCACAAAGAAAAAAACCGTTTGAGCCTTTTGTGCCTCTTTGTGGCGGTTTTCAAGAACTAGCATGAAGCAGCAGCTCGTCAACGTACTTATCGGCAAGTCAATTCTCGAGACGATCCTCGTTGGGGCTCTCGCGGTATTCGTCTACCTCAATGACTTTCCACCGACGTTCCACGGATGGGGCGAAGCGGTGCTTGAATCGCGATCGATTGCAGGTTGGGCTGTGAACAACGCTGCGCCCTGGGATCGCGTAGAGGTGCAACTCTTCATCGATGGAAAACTTCATTCGTCGCAAGTGGCCCAACTTTCGCGGCCTGACGTCGCAGCCGCCGGATGGGCCAAAGACGAGTGGCACGGTTACAACTTCTTCGCCGGCGATTTGTCGCCGGGAGAACACGAGGCGCGAGTTTATGCGCTTCACCGAAATGGTGATCGATATACGTTACAACTGTTGGGAGATCCAATTCGCTTCGTATGGAACTAGAGAACGTAAGCTCAGGTAAGGCGATAGCGGGTTGGGAGATCGTGTCGGTGGTCACGTCATGCTTGATCGCGGAGTGGGTCGTGCTTGCGTTCGTCGGACGCAGCAAACTCGTGCTGGCGGTTCCAGTGTTGCTGGCATTGTTGTTGATGGTTTTTTCGCATCGCGTGTACGGCGAGAGCGCTCGCGATCTGGGCTTTCGTTGGGACAACTTCGTTGCGGCGATCAAACTATTACTGCTTCCGACTGCCGCAGCGGTCGTGCTGATCCTCCTCATCTCAAAGGGACACCTCGCACAGCAACCGTTGCGAGGGCGGTTCTTGCTGGTGCCGTTCTGGGCGCTGTTCCAGCAGTACGCGCTTCAGGGTTTTATCAACCGTCGCGCGCAGCTGGTTTTTGGGTCTGGGTGGAGGAGCATCGGGTTAACGGCGGCTCTATTTGCGGTTGTTCATCTGCCAAACCCGTTGTTGTTTGTACTTACACTCGCTGGAGGCCTGATCTGGGCGTGGATCTATCAAAAACGGCCAAATTTGTTCGCCCTTGCGGTCTCACACGCCGTAACCTCCATCGCCATCGCGGTGTCTATACCACCAACGTGGACAAACAGTTTGCGCGTCGGCTTCAAATTCTTTGGCTGATATGTGCTATACCCGTTTGAACACTCGTTTGCTATAATCCCCCAGCCTTGCAAGAGAACAGGTCGGGCGATTGCTGCCGGCAATGCCGGGAGAGGAAAGTCCGAACACTATAGGGCAGCGAGCCCGCTAACGGCGGGGCGTTCGACGGTTTCGACCGCCGGACGACGACAAGTGCAACAGAAAACAGACCAGCCTGCTTTGAAAGCAACGGTCGGCGTCGCTCAAGGGTGGCGCGTACACCGAAAAGCTGCGGCAGGTGATGGGTGAAACGGTGCGGCCCGCAAGGGCTTAAAGTAAGAGCGCACCGGCGCGGGTGGTAACACACGCGGCCAGGCAAACTCCTCGCAGTGCAAGACCAAATAGGGAGGCGTCAACAGGGCTGCCCGCCCGAAGCCTTAACAGGCTACGACCTCCGGGTAGGTCGCTGGAGCCAGCCGGCAACGGTTGGACTAGATGAATGATCGCCGCTTCGATTAATCGAAGTACAGAATTCGGCTTATAGACCTGTTCCGTAATTGCAGGGTGATATCCCGACATTGAGCAAGTGAGGGTGACATGAAATGGCTAATCGCAAAGGTGTTTTTATCGGCGCGTACGTTCCGAATCATTTGAAGGAATCGCTGCGCCGTCGTGCTGCCGCCGAACATCGCACACTCTCGCAGGAGATAACCCGGATCCTCGAAGAAGCAGTCCACGGTCGTGGACTACCTCCGGGAAGCCTGGATCGACGTACCAAGGAATCGCAACCTCGCCGCCGCTCGTCTGACCCGATGCCACGCCGCCGCGCTAACGACGCGCCCTACATCGGTAACGGCGGCAACAGATCAGGTGACGAAAGACGAAGCTGATTGAAGTACCTGATTATCGTTGCGCTGGTTAGTGTTGCCTTCGTACTGATCTACTCCCGCGTTCGCCCGTACCTCAAACTCATTCGCAAGGTTGTCGAGTCGTTGAACGTCGCCACGGAAAGTACAGCGACGACTGCTGCGCCGCGTTCTCCTTCGAAGAATAAACTAGTGCGTTGTGAGAGTTGCGGTACATGGGTACCCGCAGAAAGAGCCCTGCACTTGGGCTCGGGACTGGCAAGTTTCTGTTCGCCTGAATGCCTCACGAAGAACTCTGAGGCAAAGGAGCAGAAGCTTGCTGGGTGAGAGCATACGTCTTATAGGACCTATACTTCGGCCTGGCGTGCCTGACGAATTGCCTTCTCCGTGTCTGTGATCGCAAGCACCACCAAGCCCACGACAAAGAAGAAGATC
>DASZDV010000016.1:0-3938 GCA_035941575.1 Pyrinomonadaceae bacterium | reverse complement strand
GTTGACGGTTTCCTGTTCGACGAAGTCGCAGTACTGAAGCATCCCCGCCATTTCCACGACGCGCCGCAACTGAATCTCGCCCCATCGGCCGCGCACGTGCGGCACGCGCAACGCTTTCACCAGATTTCCGGTTTCGCATTGGAGCTGCGAGTGCGATTGAGCGAGCACTTTTACCTGTTCGCGCAACTCGGAATAGGCGCCGGCGCGAGTCTTTTCCAGTTCGCCAATCCGGTTGTCGACCTTTTCCAGCGACTCTTTCAACGGCTTGATGAGTTCGTGGATAGCGTGTTGACGGTTTTCAAGGTCGCCTTTCGCGGTTCGCTGAAACGTTTCGAGATTCTGTTTGGCGAGATCGAGAAACGAGCGATTGTTGTTGCGCAGCGCGTCGGCTGAGAGTGCTTTGAATGCGTCGGCGAGCTTCTCTTCCGCGGTGCTTAGGAGTGCGAGTTTCTCCTGGCTCGCTCTGCGTTCGTCTTCGAGCCGGGTTTGTAACGCGAGAAGATTTGCGAGGTTGCTGGCGTTTTCGCCGCGGAGGCGTTCGCTTTCGTCGGCTTCGTGGTCGAGTGCTTCGCGGAGTTCGCGGAGTTGATCGTCTTTACCAGAGAGACGTTCGATGAGTGTGGCGCGTTCGGTCTCACCGTCGGCGCGTCCGCGTTCGAATTCGTACCGTAGTTTGGTTCTTGTAATGACCCAGAGGGAGAAAGCGCCGACGGCGAGGCCCAGGGCCAGCATCGACACAGGGAGTAAAACATCCATGCCCGCGGATTCTATCACCGTTCAGCCACAAAATGTGCCACAAAAAGGCACAAGAGGCACAATATCCAGTGAATGGGCGTTAATTGATCGGTCAACCCGCCCTCCTTGTGCGTTTTGTGCCTTTTGTGGCTTACCTTCCGAAACTCGCGACCATCCGTTCGTAAATCTTGCGTGTGACGCGCACGTCGTTGAGGTTGTATTCGCGGATCTTATCCAGCTTGCCGGCCTGGTACAGGTCAAACACCTTGCTGCCCTCGACGTCCGCTGTCTTGCTCGATTCAATGCCTAACGCCCACGCAATATCGTCGAGACTCACGTGACGTTTCGCGCCCAGCCACCAACGATGCATCGTGTCAAACACTCCGCGCACGTTGTACTCAGCAAGGTTCACAAACGGCCGCGCCGCGATCTCGTGAACCAGACAGCGTTGGAAGATAAACGGCAGGTCGAAGCCGATAATGTTGTGGCCAACGAGCTCGTCACAGTCGCAGTCGAAATCTTTCATGAGCGCGAGGAAATCGAGTAGCGCCCTCTTTTCCGGTTGCTCAAAACCATCCGCGTCTATTCCGAATACGTTTTCGCTCATACCCGGTCCAAGACCGGGAAACTCGAGGCCCGGAACCGGTCCAACGTGAACCGCGATCGACAACACCCTGCCCGAAACCGCGCTCAGCGCACCCAGTGCATAACAACGTTCTTCCTCAGCAGCGATATCTTCGAGATACCGTTGTTGCTGTTCGCCGCGCATGTTGCCGAGACGCATCTGCCGCTCGAGTTGTGGCCCAACTCGTTCGCGAAAATCGGGTAACGTGAGCGTCTCGATGTCGAGCGTGAACGCGCGCGGAAGCTGTGGGTCCGCATTTTGGTGTTCGCGGTATTTCTCGATTGTTGTTGGCCGGTACTCGGCAAGAACGAACTGGTTCCGCTCCTGAAACGTTTCAAGCTTTCCCTTCACAGCCCACAGACCCGGCGTGATCGGTGGTTGGGTTTGTGCTACTTCGTCCCAGATGCGAAGAAGTATCGAGCCCGTCGCATTACGAGCGGAAACATCATAGTAAAGCCGGCCTTGCTGCGTACGACGTTCGCGAACGGAAATAACCAGCAGGATGAGCCATAGATCTTCGCCGTGAGGGATCTCAGGAATAGGAACGTTAGATTTCACTACCTAAACCATCCCATTCTGCCGGTGAGCATGAGTGCGATCATCTTGTAGTCGCCCATGAGTGACCAGAGTGGATACTTAAACGTCGCGGGCCGGTTCTTCTCGACGAGAAAGTGCGCCAGCCACGCAAAGCCGTAACCGGGAACAAAGCCAAGCAGAAACAGCCACCAACGCCCGGTTGCGATGAAGTAGATCACGAGCGCGACCCCAAGCGTCGTTCCGATCAGATGTAACACACGCGTTGCGGGGCGGCTGTGTTCCGCTACGTAAAAAGGCCAGAACTCAGAAAACGAACTGTAGCGCTCTTCGCTCATGAGAACAGTTGCGCAAAATTCTCCCGACTGACAGGTTCGACCTGGACCAGCGCCAAATTCTCTTCTACGTGTCCGACACGGCTCATGCCCACGAGCGCAGTCGTGATTCCCGGGGTTGAACGCACGAATTGAATTGCAGTTTGCGCGTCAGTATCAAGCGAACCAAGTGGACCGCGAATCTGCTCCGGCAGATCTTTCGCCAAACGCGCCTGCAACATCGACGCGCTCGCGATCGCCGTTACACCCAATACTTCAGCTTCACGAGCAACGGTGATCGCTTCCGGCATAGCGAGATTGAGTGGCAACTGTATAAAACGAAATCCATGACCGTCGCCGCCCGCTTCGCGAGCCAGTTCAACCATGCGATGAAGTGAATGATATTCGCTAGAGGACGGCGGCACGCGGAAACCATTCCACGTTGCGACGCCATAATATCTTAGCTTTCCCTCGGTGCGGTTCTGTTCGAGGCGCTCAAACGCCCGCTGCAAGCGGTAGTAGAACTCGTCATTGGAAACGTGCGCCAACTGTGACTCCGGATTGTGGATGTAATACACGTCCACACCAGAGACGCTCAGATTTTTTAGAGATTGATCCAACTGGTGTTGAAGGTACGCGGGAGTCATGCAGTGACTGCCGCCAACGATATCGTCGAACGATGCGATGCCTGGTTTGACGAAAGTGTCTTCGACGTACTGGCGCACGTTGCGCGGCGGTGCACCATCGAACGGCAGGTACCCGCCTTTAGTGCAAATCACGAGTTCATCGCGACTGAAGCCGTGTTCGGTCGTGAGTTTATTGAGCGCCTGACCAATCGATCGTTCGCTTCGTTGAAAACGGTAGTTCGCGGCGCTGTCGATCACGTTGACGCCGAGTTGAACCGCACGAACCACCGCATTCGTGTAATTCAGATCCGTGGTTTCGTCAGCGTTTCCGAGATATGTGCCGATACCGATCGACGACAGGTTCAAGCCTTCGCGCACGCGAAAATGGTCTTTCGCAGCGTGCCCGGCGAAGCGTTCACGATAACGTGCAGTACCTTCAGGTGTAGCGTGCTTCGGGTAGGACATTTACGCGGATGGTAGCACGGCTTTGTAATCGGGACTTACTCCTTGTTACTTTGTGCTCATGTCGCTCGACATTTCCAAAGAAGCACTCGAAGAGATCTCTTCGCAGGCGGCGAAGCTCGTCTCCGAATACTTCACGCATGTCGCTGAACGACCGGTGATGGCGCCCAATTATGCGGGCAAAACAAGGGCCGCCATCAACGTCGAACTTCCTCAGCAAGGCAGACCACTTGCAGATCTGCTCGACGAGTGTCGCACGGTCATGGACCTGAGCCGTCACAATGGTCACCCGCGTTTCTTCGGTTATGTCGCTTCACCATCAACACCCATCGGTGCCTACGCCGATCTGATTGCTTCGGCGCTCAATGCAAACATCACCTGTTGGCGTTCCGGGCCGGCCGGAACAGAGATCGAACAACTCGCAGTGCGCTGGCTCGGATCGTTAATTCGGTATGACGACGATGCCAAGGGTCTGCTGACAAGTGGTGGTTCGATGGCAAACATGATCGCGTTGTTGATTGCGAGCCGGCGCATTAGCGGTGCGGAAGCGTCACGCAAAGGCTTGTGGAATGCTGGACCACCGATGACGGTTTACGTTTCGGAAGAGGTGCATATGTCGATTCCGAAAGCGATGGACGTTCT
>DASZDV010000015.1:0-7004 GCA_035941575.1 Pyrinomonadaceae bacterium | reverse complement strand
CTCGGCGCGATTGCTTTGACGCGCGTGATGGCGAGTTTGTTATTCGGAGTTTCGGCGAAGGATCCGGTCACGTTTGCCGTCGTCGCGGCATTGCTGATTGCAGTTGCTTTTGTCGCTTGTTTCATCCCTGCGCGTCGCGCCACGAAAGTCGATCCATTGGTAGCTCTTAGATACGAGTGAGGGGTAAGGAATGCTTCAAGATTTACGATTTGGGTTACGCATGCTGTCGAAGAATCGCGGCTTCACAGCGGTTGCTGTTTTGTCGTTGGCGCTCGGCATCGGCGCAAACGCGGCGATCTTTCAATTGGTGAATGCAGTCAGGCTGAAAATGTTGCCGGTCCGCGATCCGCAGCAGCTCGTCAACATTCGTCTCACCGACATGGAGGCGGCGCGCGGATTCAAACCCTCTTCTTATCCAGCCGTAACAAATCCGATCTGGGAACAGGTTCGGGATCGACAGGAAGCGTTTTCAGGAATCGCTGCGTGGGGCCGCCGCGATTTCAATCTGGCCCAGGGCGGTGAAGTGCGAAACGCGAAAGGACTTTGGGTCAGCGGTGACTTCTTCAATGTGCTCGGCGTGCAACCGCAACTCGGGCGGTTGTTGACAACGTCTGACGACACCCGGGGCTGTGCGGCGCCCGGCGCGGTCATAAGTCATTCATTCTGGCAAAGTGAGTACGGCGGCGATCCGAATGTGATCGGCCGGAAAGTAACGCTTTCGGATAAACCGTTCGAGATCGTCGGTGTCACGCCGCAGAGTTTCTTCGGTCTCGAAGTGGGCAGAACATTCGACGTCGCGCTGCCGTTGTGCGCCGATGCAATCATCGCCGGCAAGAACACGCAGCTCGACTCAGGATTCTTTTGGGGGTTGATGCTCACTGGCCGGTTGAAGCCGGGGTGGACCAGCCAGCAGGCGACAGCGCAGCTTCAATCAATTTCACCCGCACTGTTTCAACAGACACTGCCGCCAGATTATCCGCCAGTCAGTGTAGACAAGTATCTGAACTCGAAACTTGAAGCAGTCGAAGGCGGCACGGGCTATTCGACGCTGCGTGAAAACTACGAACGTCCGCTGTGGTTGTTGCTGGCCATCGCCGGGTTGGTGTTGCTAATCGCTTGCGCCAACCTGGCGAATCTCTTACTCGCACGCGCCAACACGCGCGAACGTGAGATCGCTGTGCGTCAGGCAGTCGGCGCTTCGCGCGCGCGCATCATCCGGCAGTTACTAGTCGAAACTCTGCTGCTAACTGTTGCCGGAACCGTCTTGGCAGTGTTGTTGGCCCAGGTGCTGAGTCGTTTTCTGGTTTCGTTGATCGGCACAGGCGCGAATGCCGTCTTTCTCGATCTGACGCCTGACTGGCGCGTGCTTGGGTTCACAGCCGGCGTGGCTGCCGTTACGTGTCTGCTATTTGGTCTGGCTCCGGCGCTTCGTGCAACGCGGGTCAATATCGGCGCCGTGATGAAATCGACCGGGCGCGGAGTCACCGCAGGTGGCGGTCGCCTCAGTTTGCGTCGTGCACTCGTCGTGATTCAGGTCGCGTTGTCGTTAGTGCTGGTCGCAAGCGCACTCTTGTTCACGCGCAGTCTCAACAAACTCCTCACGCTTGACGCGGGTTTCAATCAGGAAAACCTGCTCGTCGCGCGCGTCAGTTTTCGTCGACTCAACATCGCGCCCGACCGTCGAATCGAGTTCAAAGCGCAAATGCTTGAACGACTCAAAGCCGTGCCGGGCGTGCAGGGCGTTACTGAGGCAGACGCGGTTCCACTCACGGGCGGCGGCCGCAACAATGCGGTCTGGGCTGAAGGCAAGCCTGACGACAAGATCGACGTTTCGTTCAATCGCGTCGGCATCGATTACTTCCGAACGCTGCAAGTTCCGCTGCGAATGGGACGAGAGTTCAACTCGCAGGACACGTTGAGCTCGCCGCGCGTTGCGATCGTGAATGAAACGTTTGCGCGGCAACTGCGCGAATCAAATCCGATAGGGCGCAGAGTTGTCGTTGAAACGACTCCAAGCGAACCGGAAACGACTTACGAAATCGTCGGCCTCGCGCGAGACGCGAAGTTTGAAGAGTTGAAGGAAGATCGCATTGCAATGATCTACCTGCCGGCGTTGCAGGATCCGCAGCCTACAACGTGGCGGCAGTTTTTGGTTCGTTCCTCACTTCCGCAAGCTGAAATCACTGCTTCCGTCAGTCGCGCATTGAATGAAGTGAATCCGTCGATGGACACGGTTTTCGAATGGTTCGAGACGATGGTCCAGGGCTCGATGTTGCGCGAACGACTGATGGCGACGCTGTCGGGCTTCTTCGGTGTCTTGGCGCTAGTGCTCGCGATCATTGGTTTGTACGGAATACTTTCCTACGCAGTAGCGAGCAGAACGAACGAGATTGGCATCCGCATCGCGCTTGGCGCGCGCACGCAGGAAGTCGTGAAGTTGGTAGTGCGTGAAGCGTTGTTGCTGGTTGTCATCGGAGTGATTGCCGGCATACCCGCGGTGTACGTGGTGGCGCAGTTTGCTTCGACGCTCCTTTTCGATTTGTCTCCGACCGATCCGTTGTCGCTGACGCTTGCGGGGTTGGTGATGCTGGCGATCGCAGTGATCGCCGCATACCTGCCGGCGCGCCGTGCGACGCGAATCGATCCGTTGGTCGCTTTGAGGTACGAGTAATGGAATCTGTAATAAGAGATCTTAAGTTTGCATTTCGCAATTTATTGAAGCACCCGGGGTTCGCAGCGATTGCGGTCATAACGCTCGCGCTCGGCATCGGCGCGAGCACGGCGATCTTCAGTGTTGTCAACAGCGTAATGTTGCGCCGGCTGCCGTATCGCACCGCCGACCGCATCGTCGCGATCCAGGAGTTGAATGAAAAAGGGAGTCGAGTTCAGGTTACCGGTCCCAACTTCCTCGACTGGCGCGCGCAGAACACAGTTTTCGAACATCTCGCGGCGATCAAGATTACTAACGCGAATCTTATGCTCGCGGATCAGGCTGAACGGATCGACCTGGCACAAACGTCTGCCAATTTCTTTGACGTGTTCGGCGTTGGACCACAACAGGGGCGTCTGTTCCTCCCCGGTGACGAACAAGCTGGACACGAGTTTGTCGTAGTTCTCAGTGATGCTTTGTGGCGTCGCAAGTTTGGCGCAGACACCGGATTAGTTGGGCGGAAGGTGAATCTCGACGGGCGGGCGTACACGGTAGTGGGCATCGCGCCACCTCGTTTCCAATATCCGGACCAGACGGAAGCGTGGTTGCCTCCGCTGAAGCTCGCGCCGGAAGTTTACGAGAGCGTCCCGCCCACTGAACGACGCGGCATGGGCTATCTCAGCGCAGTCGCGTTGCTGAAACCCGGTGTGACTGTGGGCCAGGCGGCCAGCGAGATGGAGACAATCACGAAGCGGCTGCGGAGTCAGTATCCCGAAAACAACAACAATCGCTTCAATCGCGTTCTTTCACTTCACGAGCACCTTGTTGGCGACTCAAACACGATGCTGTGGCTACTCTTCGGCGCAGTTATCTTTGTGTTGTTGATCGCCTGTGCGAACGTCGCGAACCTGTTGCTCGCGAGTGCAGCTTCACGCAGCAAAGAGATGGCGATTCGCGCCGCGCTCGGAGCTTCGCGCTTGCGAATCATGCGCCAACTCTTGACTGAGAGCGCGATCCTTGCGCTCGCCGGTGGCGCGCTCGGATTGCTGCTCTCGAGTTACGGCGTGACCGCGATCACGAAGTTGTTGCCGCCTGATTTTCCGCGCCTGAACGAGATCGGGATTGATTGGCGCGTGTTTGCCTTCACGCTTGCGGCCTCGCTGCTCACCGGATTCCTCTTTGGCTTCGCGCCTGCGCTTCACAGTTCCCGGACGGACGTTCAGGAAGCGATGAAGGAGAGCGGACGCGGCACTGCCGGCGGCTCGCGCCACACTCGTCTGCGCCACGCATTGATCATCGGGGAGGTTGCGTTGTCCGTGGTGCTGTTGGCCGGTGCGGGATTGCTGTTTCGTAGTTTCCTCAGACTGCAATCGGTTGACGCCGGTTTCACGCCGCAACAAGTCCTGACTGCACAACTCTCGCCCGCTGGTCCAAAGTTTCAAAACGATCCCGACTTCGCAAACTTTTACGACCAGGTGTTGGCCCGTGTGAGCGCTATTCCAGGCGTGCAGAGCGCAGGTGTCATCAACACCTTGCCGCTAAAGAAGGGACCAACCACGGGCTTCCGAGTCGAAGGACGACCAGTTCTGACCATCGACAAGTGGCCCATGTGTAATTTCCGCAGCGTTAGTTCCGATTACTTTCGCGCGATGAACATTCCGATAACGCAAGGGCGCGCGTTCACAGCACAGGACGACGCTAACGGACCGCCCCGCCTAATCATCAACCAGGCTTTGGCCCAACGCGACTTTCCGAATGAAGACCCCGTGGGAAAGAGAGTCACGTTTGGTAATAGGGATCAAAACAACGAGCCAGTATGGTTCGAAATCATTGGTGTGAGCGCCAACGTTCGCAGTTTGGAGTTGCGAGAAGAACCGCCGGCGGAACTCTACTTCTCAGTCAAACAAAATCCGTTCACAAACATGGCGGTGGTAATTCGCTCGACGGTCGAGCCCGAGAGTGTTGCACCAGCACTGCGACAAGCCGTGGCGGAAGTCGATCGCTCCGTGCCTGTCTCGAATGTGAAGACGATGGAACACATCGTCAGCCAATCGGTCACGCAGCCGCGTTTCAATCTGTTTCTACTGGGATTGTTCGGCGGCATCGCGTTGTTGTTATCAGCGGCGGGAATTTACGGAGTTACCTCCTACACCGTGACGCAGCGCACGCACGAGTTGGGCATTCGGGTCGCGCTCGGCGCACAGGTAACGGACGTGCTGAAGCTCGTTCTTGGGCAGGGCATAGCCGTCATTGGGATTGGACTCGTCATTGGACTCGCCGCAGCCTTCGCGTTGATGCGTTTAATGCGGAGTTTGCTCTTCGGTGTCGGCGAAAACGATCCACTGACGTTTGCGGCGATCACTGTGGTCCTGTTTCTCGTGGCCCTGCTGGCTTGTTACGTGCCGGCGCGGCGTGCAACGAAAGTCGATCCACTTACTGCACTGAGGTATGAGTGATGGACTCGTTACTGAAGGATCTTCAGTTTGCGGTTCGTAGCTTAATAAAGCGCCCAGGTTTTACCGCCGTAGCAGTGATCACGCTGATGCTTGCGATCGGCGTGAACACAACCATCTTCAGCGTCGTTAATTCGGTCCTGCTGCGAGCGTTGCCGTTTCGCGATCCTGAAAAGCTGGTCGCCGTTCACAAACCGGTAGGCGGCAGTGGTCTGCCGGGCACCGCTGCTTATGAATATCTCGCGTGGCATGAAAAGCAAACAACGCTGGAAGACCTCGGCGCTTTCACGGACAACAACTTCAACCTCAGCGGCCAGGGTGAACCCGAACGCATCTCCTGCGCACAGGTAACTGCGAGTCTCTTCAACACGCTGGGTGTTCAACCGATCAGAGGCCGCACGTTCGTTGAAGACGAAGACAAGCCTGGAGCGAACAAGGTAGCCGTTGTCAGCGAAGGATTCTGGCAACGGCGTTATGGCCGCAACGAATCGATTGTCGGCAGCACGCTCACACTTGACGAAAAACCCTACACAATTATCGGAGTAATGCCCGCCGGTTTTCGTTTTCCCGGTGAATTCGAGATCTGGTTACCACTGGCTCTGGATCCGGTGCGGGAGTTTCAGGGCGACTTCTTTTCTCTGGTCGATGTTGTCGGCCGCCTGAGACCAGGTTCGAGCATGCAAGGCGCACAAGCAGAGTTGACTGTGATTGCGCGCAACGCTGCCAAACAAGTCAAAGAACCCTCGCCAGTGTCGCCGGTTGAAGTCGCGCCGTTGCAACAACAACTCGCCGCCGGCGTGCGCGTGACGATCCTCATTCTATGGGGCGCGGTTGGCCTGGTGATGTTGCTCGCGTGCGTCAACGTCGCGGGTCTGATGATCTCGCGCACACTCGCACGGCAACGCGAGATGGCGGTTCGCGCTGCTGTCGGCGCGCGACGCTGGCAACTCATTCGACAACTACTCATCGAGAGCGTCGTGCTGGGACTCGCCGGCGGCGCGATGGGCTTGTTGATTGCGATCTGGTCCACCAGAGCAATTGGTTCGCTCGCGCCCGAAGGGTTCGCGACGGCTGTTTACGACTTGAATAACATCCCGCTCGACTGGCGCGTGTTTGCGTTCACGTTGGCGTTATCCGTGGTTACCGGAATCGTCTTCGGACTCGCGCCGGCCTGGACGGCTTCCAAACCGGATCTCATTCAAGCGCTGCGGAACAGCAGGTCCTCCGGATTGATGAGCTTCGGCTTGCGCAGTTTTCGCGGGTGGCTCGTCGTCGCTGAGCTCGCGCTCGCGATGGTCCTGTTAGTCGCAGCAGGACTGCTCGTGCGGAGTTTCAATAAACTCACCGCCGTCGATCTCGGGTTCGATCGCAACAACGTTCTTACTGCACGCATCAGTCTTCCGCGTTCGAAATACAAAACTCCTGAACAGTCACTCGCTTTTCAACAGCAACTACTACAACAGATCAAAGCGCTGCCCGGCGTAGAGTCCGTTGGCACGATCAATCACACGCCGCTCAGCGGCTTCGGCCTGATCGTCTTCACTCAGATTGAGGGCGTTCCGCCAATCGACCGCAAGGAGCCGCCCATCGGCGTCGGAGTAGTCTCGCCTGAATACTTCCAAACACTGCGTATCCCGCTGTTGAGTGGACGTCTCCTGGACGAACATGATGGACCACAGTCTCAGAAGGTCACAGTCGTGAATCAGGCATTTGCGCAACGTTTCTTTCCCAAAGGCGACGTGTTGGGCAAGCGAGTCGGTTTCGGCTGTGAAGAAAAAGAGGGCCTGTGCCGCACCATCGTCGGCGTCGTAGGAAGCGTCCGTCAAGAGAGTCTCACCGATAACATGGCTGCGGAGCTTTACGAGCCGCTGGCCCAGTCGCCCGTCAACAGTACGACGTTG
>DASZDV010000014.1:0-6831 GCA_035941575.1 Pyrinomonadaceae bacterium | reverse complement strand
ATCAGGCTTCACGATATTGTGAGAAGTGGACTTTCGTAGCCACAAAAAAGCACAAGAAGCACAAACAAAAACTTTCTTGTGCGTCTTGTGCCTCTTGTGGCTACGCGGTCATGTCGACGATGTCCCACGCCGATCTCACGCGCAGCAGTTTCGACATTAGGCCCGCGTGCATGATGTGACCGCTGCGTTCTGCGACGACCTTTCCGAGTATCGGCATACCCAACAGAGCAAGATCACCGATGATGTCGAGAATCTTGTGCCTCACAAACTCGTCACGAAAACGTAGTCCCGTTTCGTTCAGCATGCCGTCACGCGTCAGCACGATCGCATTCTCGAGCGAGCCGCCACGAATCAGGTTCGCGCGCCTCAACGCATCGATCTCCTCAGTGAAGCCGAACGTACGCGCCGCTGCGATGTCGCGACTGAAAGCGCCATTACTCAGTTCGACAAACAAACTCTGCACGCCAATCAACGGATGTGAGAAATCGATGAGACAGTCGATCTGATACGTGTCAGCGGGTTCAACACTGATTCGCCGATTGCCTTGTTCATACGACACCTTCTCTCGCACCAGCAACGCGCGTTTGGCGAGCGGCTGTTCCACGATTCCGGCGCGTTCGATGATCTCGGCAAAGTTTTCCGCCGAGCCATCCATGATTGGAATCTCGAGGTTGTCGACTTCGATGAACGCGTTGTCAACGTTGAGACCGCGCAACGCGGCCAACAGGTGTTCAACCGTCGAAAGCATCACGCCCGTGCGCATGAGCGTCGTGGCATAACCGCAGTTTGCCACCGACTCCACGGTCGCGGGAATCTCAAAACCACCAAGATCTGTACGGCGGAAGACGTAACCCGTATCGGGAGGAGCAGGCACCAACCGCAGATGGACGGGAACAGCGGTGTGCAATCCTATTCCGGCAGTTTCGACTGGAGAACCGAGCGTCGTCTGTTTGATCAAAGTGTCGGGCCCAATCCAATTAGTGTTAACAGCGGGCGCGACAATTAGGAGCAACGAATGTGCCGCGCGTAATTACGTGGAAACCATCTTTCGGGTGTGGCGCTCACGCGACAACCTCAGACTTCGCTTGAACAGTTCCGCCACAGTTTTATGCAATAAAAGTTTGAATAGACAGTATTGCTGGAGTAAACTCACGGCCAAGTAACCTCGGGACGCTCGCTTTTCGGCGTAGTGTTTAAGAAAAAGCGCTTTCGCCCCACAATTGTGGTTGAAAGAAACGCCACGCCAGCGCTCCGAAGAGCAAAGAGAGTGGATGTCCTCCGTCCGCTCTCATGGAGAAACCGCGATGCCAGATCTAGAAATCACGTGTTCGGAGTGCAACTCTCCGTTCACGTTTAGTGAACGGGAACAGGAGTACTACCGGGAACGTAATCTGACTCATCCGAAACGTTGCAAGCCATGCCGCGACGCACGCCGGGCGAACTTCGGCAGCTCAAGGCCGTCAAGCGGTGAACGTCAACGGTTTGAAATCACTTGCGATCAGTGCGGCAAGACCGATTCGGTGCCATTTAAGCCATCGTCCGGCAGACCGGTCCTATGCAGCGATTGCTTTAGTGCAAGTCGAGCGCACCCGCGGATGTGAAAACGCCTGAGGCGTTGAACTAAAGGGGTTAATGAAATACGAAACGATCACATTGGAGATGCAGGGCTCGATCTGTGTGTTGACCCTGAACCGCCCCGACCGTTTGAACGCGTTGACGGTCGAGGTTGCGCATGAATTCAAAGCAGCCGTGCATGAAGCACTCGAACGTGGTGCGCGCGTGATCGTTCTTACAGGCGCCGGTCGTGCCTTTTGTGCCGGCGGCGACTTGCGCGAGATGCAGGACATAGCGAGCAGGGAAGGACGCGTGGAAGCTTTCTTTGACGAACCGTTGCGGATCCTGAACGAATCGATCCTGTTGATTCGACAAACGCCGGTGCCGTTCATCGCTGCCGTAAACGGTGTGGCCTCGGGAGGTGGTTGTAATCTCGCGCTTGCGTGTGATCTGGTTGTTGCTGCCGAAAGCGCGAAGTTCAATCAAGCGTTCATCAAGATTGGCCTCGTGCCGGATTGCGGCGGAACGTTCATGTTGCCGCGACTCGTTGGTTGGAGACGCGCGACCGAGATGATGCTCACGGGCGATCTGATCACGGCCCGGCAAGCGGCTGAAATGGGAATGATCAATTCAGTCGCAGCCGACGGTGAACTGATGGGCCAGGTGATGGCGATGGCTGAGAAACTCGCTAATGCGCCCACCGCAGCAATAAGCCAGATCAAGAATCTTCTTGAGGCGAGTGCAGTAAATGATTACGGGAGTCAACTTGATCTTGAGCGGAAAGCGCAGATTGAAGCAGGTAAGACAAAGGATTTTGGAGAAGGTGTTTCAGCATTTTTAGAAAAGCGGCCGCCGCGATTTGTAGGTAGTTGACGTTCTTCAGAGAACGACGCAGATCGCGAGCCGCCTGAAAGTTGGGCGGCTTTTTTAATTGCCGATTTGCGACGGTTACGACACGTCGACAGCGCATGGCGGAGCAAACGCAGTAACGCAAGAAACGCAAAATCGGCAATCGAAAATCGGCAATCGAAAATCACAACATGGACTCGTTAACGTACACACAACTACTCCGTCGCAATCGTTCGTTCAGACGTTTGTGGATCGGACAGGTCATCTCCGAACTCGGCAACTGGTTCAACTTCATTGCCGTGCTTGGGCTCGTCCGTGTTGTGTCTAACGCGGCGCCGGAAGTCACAACGATCGTTCTGATCGTTCGCCTGGTGCCGTTCACATTGTTTGCTCCGCTAGCGGGGGCAATCGTCGATCGCTGGTCGCGACGCAAAGTGATGATCGCCACGGACCTTTTGCGCGTCGCAATTGCGCTTGGTCCTTTGCTCGTGCGAAGGCCGCAGGACCTTTGGCTCGCGTACGTTTGCACGGCCCTGCTTTCGTTCGTCGGTACGTTCTTCGAAGCAGCGAAAAACGCTGCCGTGCCAAACATCACCGGCGAACGAGATCTGCTCGCCGGCAACGCGTTGATGTTTTCATCGCGGTTCTTATTGATGTCACTCGGCGCGGCGCTCGGCGGTTGGACAGCAGCCCACGTCGGTTACGCCGCGGCTTTCATCATCAACTCGCTTTCGTTCGTCGCGTCAGCTTATTCCGTATGGCTGGTGCCGGAAGAAGAGACACGCCAAAAGCCTGTCGAGGATGCAGCGGCGGCAACGAAGAACCGTTACCGCGGCTACTGGTCAGACATGCGCGAGGGCTGGTCGTACATCGTTACGCACGCGCCGGTCGCGACGATTCTCGGCATCAACATCATCTGGGCCATTGGCGGTGGTGCGACCAATCTAATCGCAGACCGTCTCGGTGCGCTGGTGTTTGCCGGCGAGAACGGTATCAGTCCGGATTCAGCGGTTGCGGCGTTGTACTTCGCGTCCGGCATGGGACTGTTTCTCGGCATGATGATCGCGCGACGCGTGGGCAGTTACTTTGAACTGAAGAAACAGACGATCGGATTTATCGGCTGGAGTCTGTTGGTACAGGGAATATTTTTTGGGCTGTCGGGTGTAATGCCGACGCTCTGGTCCTCGTGTCTGCTGATGCTTATTTCGCGAGTGTTGCTGGGCGCTGAGTTCGCAGTACAGGAAACGCTTTTGATGCGTTTGGTTCCGGACAATCTGCGCGGCCGAGTATCAACCACGGATCGCGCCGGAGAAATGTTGATCTGGGCATTTTCAACGGCCGTTGCCGGATGGTCGTTGCACTACGTCGCGCCGCGAGGGCTGACCTTTGCGTCTGGTCTTTTGTCCGGTCTGTCGGGTGTCGTGTGGCTGGTGCTGTTTGCGTTGCAAGCCGTACGACTGCCGCGCCGGCTCGTCCACAGACTAGACTGATGTTGCTACAATCCTGTGCGTGCGCGTCAGACCACGTCGTCGAAAATCAGTAGCGTTCTTCATCACGTTGGGCGCGTGTCTCGTCGTGCTCGCGGTAGGGCTGAGTGTCGGCTGGATTATTCTCAACTGGACCGAGGTCGCTCTGCTAGTGTTGGGGATCGTCTTTTTTAACCTGCTCATTTTTGGACTGGTCGTCAACACGACGTTCCTGATTCGCGAGATCCGCCGCAACGAGCAGCACGACGCATTCATCAACGCCGTTACTCACGAGCTAAAAACTCCGGTCGCGTCGATAAAGCTCTACCTCGAAACGCTGAAGACACGTGACGTCGACGAACAGCAGCGGCGGGAGTTTTACGACATCATGCTGGCCGACAGCGATCGCCTGCTTAAGACGGTCGAACAGGTTCTGCGCGCAGGACGAACTCGCGACCGGCGCCGCCGCATTACGAAATCGGTGATCAATCTCGGCGAAGTCGTGCGCGAGTGTCTGGAACTTGCGCGTGTACGTTACGGATTGAACGAAACGCACCTGACGTACACGGAATCGCCCGAGGCGAGTAACGCACGCGTCTCCGGAGACATTGACGAATTGCGCGCGGCCTTCGCAAATCTGCTCGACAATGCGGTGAAGTATTCGGATGAAGAAGTGCTCGTTGTGGTGTCTGTTTCGGCGACTGACGAGAAACGTGTGACTGTTCGCGTCGCAGATCAAGGCATTGGCATTCCGCAAACGCAACTGAAACGAATCTTCAAAAGGTTCTATCGTGTGCCGGGCCGGTTTATGGCGCGTGTCAAAGGAACCGGTCTCGGGTTATTCATCGTGGAATCGGTTGTGAAGAAACATGGCGGAAAAGTTTACGCCGAAAGCGCCGGCCCGGGCCACGGCAGCACTTTCACCGTTCAACTCCCGCGAGTGTGATCCCGATATCATTTGAACGTCCGCTCGCGGCTTTGTCGCCGCAACACGACAAAGCCGAAGCGGAACACGCGAGCGGCATCAGTCCTTACGACGCTTGGTAATGATCTCCTGCACTAGCGGCGTCGCACGATGCGGAACCTTGTTCGGACTCTCTTTTTCGTATCCTTCAAAAACTGACTTTGACTTTGACGAGTCGATTGCAAGCAGCGCCTTCAATCCTTCCGCGACGATCAAAGGATTCGCGGCTGGCTTGTTCAGCATCTGTCCAATCTTATCGACAACGTTGTCATTCTTTTGACGTCCTGCGGCCCGCAACGCTCGAATGGCGATGTCCGGATTAGGGTCGTTGACCAGTAGTGCTGTGGTCTCGACCGCTTGCGGACGTGTCATCCAGCCGAGCAATGAGACTGCGTTAGTGCGCACCTTCTGGCGCAAACCTGGATAAGAGCCCAACGCCACTTCGCAGACCACCGTCACTGCTTGATGGCCCATTTGTTCAACTACTTGTGCAGCCGAAGGAGGTATCTCAATAGCGCTGAGTATCTTCATGACTTTTACGACTGTCTCATCAGGCATGGTAGTTACCTCCTAGTCTGTAAGATCTGCCGCCAGACACTGTGCGAGGGTCGGCGGAAGAGCTGTTTGAAAGAGCGAAGCGACAGGAAGAGGATTGATCTTTCCATCCTCAAAGTTTGTTGCACCTATCCGCGCCGGATCGATCTGGCCTGCGGCTAAAGCCATTCCGTCTGAAGTATCCCAGAACGGATACATGAGGAAAGCTTCGTCACCATCTTCACACTCTCGATCGAAAAACGTTCCGGGTGACTCCGCGCCTGATCCGTCGCATTGATGTCGCAGACAGAGCGCGTGTCCAATCTCGTGGGCCACCACCTGCTGGAAATCAACGAGACCGAGTGGGCTGCCTTCGTCACCGACAAATATCGGACCGCCGCCAAAGTAAGCATAGGCAGTAGCGATATCCACATCGCGCACGAAGAAGAAGTTAAGGGCACCCAAAACTCCCGGAGCGTTATTGAAAGTAGTCGTATCTGTGGTCGTGTTGACGATTGGCCAGAGATTGGCGATGTCATCGGCAACATTGATCGTCGCGACTGGTTGGACCAAGCGAAAGACGATGCGTGCCGGCCCCCACGGAATGCTCAGCGAATTGAAAGCGCCTTCGGTAAACAGATTCGTGATATCGGCGGCGCTGCGTGTGGTGCCGATGCCCGCAGTGTTTCCCGTCACGCGAAACGCTGCGCAGCGAACCACAATCGTATCGCTGATTCGTGCTACGCGTTCAGCGCGGCTCGTACCGCCTTCGGGATTTCTGACTACCAATCGGCGTACTCCTCTCAAGCTTCCCAGGAAGCCACCGGGAATTTGAGCGTTAATGGCCGTGCGAGTCACACCAACCACCGGCAAAACATAACTTGCTGGCGGTACTGACCTGTCTTCAGCGAGGAGTTGCAAGCCAGTCTTAAACGCCAGACCAGTGAGTGTGATGTTCTGGTTCTCCACAAAACGGGTCCCGGGAGGAATCGCATCCAAGACGGGAACTACGAGCAGCATCACACGATTGCTTCGTTGAGCTGCATCGCTCGGGTTCCGAATTACAACCGGATGGTAACCACCATCCGACGTCGTCGGGACAACGAAACTAGCTTCGGTCGTGCTTGTAACAGGGCCGACATTAAACCCGTCGAAGTAAACACGGTGAGTTCCGGGAACGAAATTCTGTCCGCGGATTTGCACCGTTTGGCCGGGCTCAACTTCATCCGGATCAACATCGAGTATGTGTGGCCGATTGAACTCTTCCTGCCACTGCTCGTCTGTGATTGGCAGGATCTGAATTGCGTCTTCAACCACACCCGATCCGGCGTCTCCGGTGAAACCAGATGATCCGTCTGCCCCACGCGCGCCATCGCTTCCGCGACGCTCGGGATGTTCGTCGCACCACGGTTCGCAGTCTGCCGTGCCTGCGGGGCCGCCAGTGCCGCCATTGCCAGGAGTTCC
>DASZDV010000013.1:0-2135 GCA_035941575.1 Pyrinomonadaceae bacterium | reverse complement strand
GGCTCCTCAGAGTATCCAAGAGGCTTCATAGTTTTAGTAAGTACCCCGGTCTGCGATTTGTCCTACACGGTAGTACAAATCCTTTTCGGCTGTCAATGTATTTTTTGGAATTGGCGCGTACTGGCCAAATTCCGGGAAGTTTCGTGATCTAAGCTCTAGTGAATAGGGGAATACGTCTTAAGCCAGCCCAACAGCCTGTCGGGTTCTTACCGATTCGTAAACCCCGGCAACTAACTCAACCGACTCAAGCCCGTCGTGTGCCGAGACTGCGGGCGGATGTCCACCCACGATCGAATCCACAAACGCGCGATCCTCCTGCGCATAACCCCACTTGTCTTCTTTCGAAAGCTGGTGCATCGAACGTTCGACATGCCGACCTTCGAGTCCTTCGCTGAAGGTCAGACTTTCCATTTCCCGCGTGACGATGGTCGCGTGATGACAAAAGACTTCAACGCGTTCGAACGGAAACAGCCAACCGGCATCAGCCGACGACGCGAGGGTCGCGTGCATTCCATTTTCAAAATTCAGCAGAACGGAAAAGTCGTCCGTTTCGGCGTACTCGTGCGACGAGCCAATCGCCTGCAACGTCTTCACCTCGCCAAACAGAAATCGCATCATGTCGAACATGTGAATTGTTGTCTCGAACAGAAAGCCGCCTGTGATCTTCGGATTGCCCGTCCATTCAGGATTCAATAACTCGCCGCGATTCATCTTCACGTGAGCCGAATGCGCCCGGTGCGTTTCGGACAGCATGCGTTTCAGCTCAGCATATACGGGCGCGAAGCGGCGATTGTGCCCAACCTGGAAAACCCGGTCGCTCTTTTCCGCGATGCTTACAATCCGCTGCGCATCCGGAACGCTGGTGGCCATCGGTTTCTCGCAAAAGACGTGCTTGCGCTCCTCGGCAGCGAGAATCGCCAGTTCCGTGTGCTTGGTGTTTGGCGTGGTGATGTAAATTGCATCGCAAATGGCGAGGACTTCCGCGACGCTGTGCGCAACTTCAGCGCCAATTGTACGCGCCAGTGTCTTCGCACGTTTCTTGACGACATCATGTACGGCCGCCACCTCGACGCGTTCATCGCGCGCAAGTATCGACGCATGAACGTCCGCGATGTAGCCGGCGCCGAGAAAACCTATTTTGATCTTGGGCATAAGAACGGTCCGCAGATTTCACAGATAAACCTGACTCGGCTAAGGCCACCCTTGGTCTGATATTCCACGTTGAATCCCAAACCGGTTTGTTCTCTTAACTGATTTGTATTCCTATCTGTGAAATCTGCGTAATCTGTGGATTAAGTCAGTACCTGCTCCATCGCCGCCTTGGCCTCGCGCGCCAGCTCAAACGGATCGCGCTCCCAGTATTCGGGACGAAAGATTTCGACACTCGCTACTGAGTCGTAACCAATTCTTTTGAATGCCGCGATCATTTCTTTCAGTGGCAAAATTCCCAGACCCGGCAAAAGACGATGGGCATCGGTAAGCTGATCAAGCGGCCGGTTTTCGGCATCGTTGATATGAAAGATGAACACTCGTTTCGGATCAAGCGCGTCAATCATCCTGGTGGTCGAGCCGCCCGCGTAAAAGTGAAAACTATCGATCACCAGGCCGATATTGCGGCGATTGGTGTTCACAACGATCTCGTCGGCGAGGGTGAGCGTTTGCACACTGCAATCCTTTTGGCCGAGGAACTCGAACGCCAGCGAGATGCCGTGGCGTTCGCCTATCGAAGCCAACTCTCTGAGCACGCGCACGGACTCTTCGATTACTTCATAGCTGCTCAAACCAGCGGGCGGGATCTGGCCCGGAACGAGCACGATGTACGGACACTTGATCGTCTCGGCTATCGAACATAGCTCTTCACATTCAGCCTTGGTTTTCGCGTAAGCAGCAGCGTCTCTGAACGTGATGTGTTCGATCGAGTTGATGCTAAGCGGTTTGACGCCGGCTTCGTCGAATAGCTTTTTCAAGTCGGCCGCTGACTGTGTTTCGAGGAACTTGCGCAGCTTCGCGGCCCATATCTCGACGTAATCGAAGCCGGCCCCAGCCGCGGCGCGGATGTCCGTGGCCAGATCGGCCTTCATGGTGGTCGCACCGTTGAGTGATAGTTTCATGGTTGTGGCAAAGACTCTAGTTTT
>DASZDV010000012.1:0-1504 GCA_035941575.1 Pyrinomonadaceae bacterium | reverse complement strand
ATTACTTGCGGCAACCCGCGCGCACCGTATGAGACGCACAAGGCAGCGATCGATGCGGCCGTGCGACGTGTGTTGGAGAGTGGGCGTTACTTACTGTGCGCGCGGGTTGCCGCAAGTAATCAAGCGAGTACCTGCACTTTCGGAACGTAGACAATCCATTTGCCGCCGGCAGCTCGGAACGCCTGTTCTTTCGCCATGATCTCTTCCGCATGGTTCCAACCAAACAGCAAACCAAAGTCGGGATAGTTCGCCTTGAACTCTTCGTAAGGCCGGACGGGAATGTGTGCGCCGGGACTGAACTTCCCTTGCTTGATCGGTGTGGTATCGCTGATGAACTCGACCAGCTTTGACGTGAGGCCGCAGTAGTTGGTCACCGTCGTGCTCTTCGACGTCGCTGCGTAACCGGCCACACGAAGTCCATCACGATTAAGCTCCTCCAACATGCTGCGTAACTCATCGCGCGACGATTCGATGTTGCGTCGCAATCGCGCGTAGGTCTCCGGACGTGATAACCCGAGCGATGCTTCTTTCTCACGCAATCGGTCGACCGCCGCAGAAACCGCATACGCGCCGCGATGCGAGAGCACGTAACGCATCGATCCGCCATGGACCTTCTGTGGCGACACATCGATCAACTCGAGCTCGTGGCGTGCCGCAAGAAAACTTACGGACTCTGCCGAAAAGTAGAACGCGTGTTCGTCATAAATCTGATCGTAAGAGGTCTTTTCGACGATGTCGCCGAGGTAGGGATCTTCAAACACGAGTATGCCGCGCGGTTTCAGCAGTTTCCTTATTCCGGCAAACACCGAGTGAATGTAAGGGATGTGGCACATCACGTTAGCGCCCAAAAACGCATCGGCCGGCCCGTGTTCTGCGAGAATCTTCGCGGCCAGATCTTCGTCAAAAAACTGCGAGACTGTCTGGACACCCTTCTGCCTCGCCACTTCCGCGACGTTTGTTGACGGTTCGATACCGAGGTGTCGAATACGTCTTTCGGCGAAATGTCGAAGCATGATGCCGTCGTTGCTGCCCATCTCAACTACAAACGGATCATCACCGCTCAGGTACGCGTCTCTCACCCACGAGGCAAACTCTGCGAAATGCTCGGCCATGTAAGTTGAAGTCGAAGAGAAGAACGCGTAGTTGTCATGAAACATTCTTTCGCGTTCGACGAGTTCTGCGAGTTGGACCATACGGCAGTTTTCGCAAAACGCAACCTTCAGCTCGAAGAAGTACTCGTCCGCAAATTGATCCGGCGACAGAAAGCCGTTAGCGATGGGCATCTTCCCAAATGAAAGGAAAGGCTCTATCGGTCGTTCACAAATAAGACAGCGCTTCATCGGGTTGCATTCGCAGCCGCGCTTTCAAGCGGCCTCGATAATCGCTCAGTTTTCCAATCAAGCAGAGGCGCAAGTTTTGCCGGAGTCGCGTAGCCCGGGTACGCCTGGTTAACTTTTCCGGAAGCTTCCACGGCAAATGGAATCGTGAGTGGCCTGGGCCAACA
>DASZDV010000011.1:0-6688 GCA_035941575.1 Pyrinomonadaceae bacterium | reverse complement strand
AACACCTTGCCATCAGCTGAGAGTGTAAGCTTCTCAGTTGTAGTACTGGTGATCTCGCCGTCCTGTCCCTGGAAGGTTGTCTTCGACGTCAGCTCAAGCGCCTTGCCGTCGGCTGACACCGTTGCCTTCCGTACAAATTTTGCACGTCCTCCGCCCGTCTCTCCGGAAGTTTCACTGCCGTCAAGGTTGAACGTTCTTGGCCCACCGAACCCGCCGCCCATGCGGCCGCCACCGCCGCCACCTGCCGGACGGTCACCTGCCGGCGGAGCACCTGCCGGAGGAGCACCTGCCGGAGGAGCACCTGCCGGAGGAGCACCTGCGGGCGGACCACCAGCCGGAGGATTACCACCAACGACCTTCTCTTCGAGAGTAATGTCCTTGTCCGTTTGCGTAATCACCAACGAGACACTTTCGGCATTCTGTTGCCGAGGATTGAGACCCTGGCTTTTACTCTTATCAAGCGTCCAGGTGCCTGCGAAGTTGGCAGGAGGGGCCGCATGCACGGCCATAGTAATTACAAGCGCGCTTACCACGCTAAGAGCACAAAGCAACTTTCTCATTCAAGATCTCCTTATTAAGAGGATTGACGAATTAATCGGCGATAGGCGGAGTCTAGCAAAACGATCTACGAAAATCTGTAAGCAAATGTAAAGAAATGTATAGAGAAGGTAAAGATTACTAAGTCGGAACCTTTCTGCGATTCGATGCGTACGAGGCGGGGTGTTAATGATCGGATGCGATCATTTCTGTCATAACAAAACTGCGAGTGGTGTTTAGTCGCAGAGGAGCTCAGGACAAATAGCAAATTACCCAAGGAGAGTTGTAATGAAGTCAATCGTAAATAGAATGCTGGTCGTTTTAATGGTCGGTGCACTGACGAGCGTCGTTGCCTTCGCCAAGGTGCATAAGCACAAGGTTACCTTCGATAGCGATATCAAGGTGAATGGGACGCTTCTGAAAAAGGGAAGCTATGACGTCAAATTTGACGATCAAACTGGTCAACTGTCGATCGCAAAGAACGGAAAAGTCGTTGCCCAGGCCATGGCCCGTTTTGAGCAGCGCGCCAAGAAGGCCAATGATTTCCAACTTAGATCCGTTACCAGTGGCGATGACACCCAACTCACCGGAGTCACCTTCGGCGGTTCGGACAAAGACATCGTGATTACCAACAGCGGAGCGTCAACCCCGGGCAGCAACTAAGAAGAATTCTTAATGCAACCCCCACTACGCCTTGAGACCTCCGGGTCTTGAGGCGTAGTTGTTTTTGCGGTCCTGCATCTCTAGTATGGCTCCATGAAATACAGACGATTTGGACGTAGTGCATGGGACGTCAGTGAGATCGGCTATGGCATGTGGGGCATGGCCAGTTGGACCAACTCAAGCGACGACGAGTCGCTTCGTTCACTTCAAGCCGCCGTAGAACTGGGCTGTAACTTCTTCGATACCGCACACGCTTACGGCAACGGTCACAGCGAAAACTTGCTGGGCCAGACCGTCAGGGCGAATCCGAACAAACGTCTGTACACAGCTACGAAAATTCCACCAAAGACATCGCAGTGGCCCGCACCGCCAGAATCCACGTTGGTGGAAAGTTATCCACCAGACCACGTTGAAGAGTACGTGCATCGCAGTTTGGAGAAAGCGCAACTGGACCAGTTTGATCTGATGCAGTTTCACACCTGGAACGACGAATGGATGCGCGACGATCGCTGGATTTACAAGCTGGACGATCTGCGAAGTCAGAAACTGATACAAGCGATCGGCATCAGCATCAATCGTTGGGAACCATGGAACGGTGTGCGCGCAGTTCGCAGCGGACAAATCGACGCCGTACAGGTGATCTACAACATCTTCGATCAAAATCCGGAGGACGATCTGTTTCCGGCGTGCCGTGAGATGGACGTGGCAGTGATTGCGCGTGTGCCTTTCGACGAGGGAACACTGACCGGAACACTGACAAAAGAGAGCAAGTGGCCCGAGGGCGACTGGCGCAACAGCTACTTCGTTCCGGAAAACCTGATTCCCAGCGTCGAGCGAGCTGACGCGATCAAGAAGTTACTCGACGAGTGGAACCGAGAACACGAAACGCGAATAACAATGCCTGAACTGGCATTGCGTTTCATTCTCAATAATTCGGATGTGAGTACGATTATTCCCGGAATGCGGAAGCTGTCGCACGTGGAGAGCAACATCTCGGCGAGTGACGCCGGTCCATTACCGAAGGAACTTCATGAAAAGCTAAAGGGCTTCCGCTGGGTGCGAAAGCCCACGCCCTGGTCACAGTGAGCCACGCAAGTCCACTCACTGTTGACTTGCGTCTTTGCCGCCGTTCGCCTGTAAAGTCTTCACCAGAAACGCCCAGCGATCGGCTATCTCCTCGATGATCTTCGAAGTCGGTTTTCCTGCGCCGTGTCCCGCCTTCGTTTCAATCCGAATCAAAACCGGTGCATCGCCCTTCTGCGCAGCCTGTAGCGCCGCTGCGAACTTGAAACTGTGTCCAGGCCAAACGCGATCGTCGTGATCCGCGGTCGTTACCATTGTTGGCGGATACGACGTTCCCGGCTTGATGTTGTGCAGCGGTGAGTATGCGTACAGCGCTTTGAACTCTGCCGCGTCATCTGACGAACCGTAATCGGAAACCCACGCCCAACCGATGGTGAATTTCTGGAAACGCAGCATGTCCATCACGCCGACCGCGGGTATCGCCGCGCCAAAGAGATCCGGACGCTGCGTCAAAGCTGCACCAACCAGCAACCCGCCGGTGCTGCCGCCACCGATGGAAAGTTTCGGTGTTGAGGTGTACTTGTTCGCGATCAACCACTCTGCGGCCGCGATGAAATCGTCAAACACGTTCTGCTTTTTCAGTTTCATTCCGGCCTGGTGCCAATCTTCGCCATATTCGCCGCCACCGCGCAGGTTGGGTTGCGCGTAAACTCCGCCCATCTCCATCCAAACCAGGTTTCCCACAGAGAACGCAGGCGTCAACGAGATATTGAAACCACCGTAACCGTACAAGTACGTGGGATTGTTGCCGTCGAGCTTCAAGCCCTTCTTATGTGTGATGAACATCGGAACTTTCGTGCCGTCTTTGCTCGTGTAGAAGACCTGCTTCGTTTCGAAGTCGTTCGGATTGAAATCAACTTTCGGCTGACGAAAGACAGTGCTCTTGCCGGTCGTGAAATCGTAACGATAGATCGTGCTGGGCGTCGTGAAGCCGGTGAACGAGTAAAACGTTTCCTTGTCCGTCGCTTTGCCGCCGAAACCCTCAGCCGAGCCGATGCCCGGGAACGCGATGTCGTTCACGAACTTGCCGGTTGTGTCGTAGATCTTTACCTGGGTGTAAGCGTCCTTCAGATAGTTGAGGACGAATTTGTGATTCACAAACGTGACGCCTTGCAACGTCTCCTTGCCTTCCGGCACGACGACTTTCCAATTCGCGCGCGCCGGTTTCGCCACGTCGATCTCGATAAGTTTTCCGCGCGGTGCTTGCTGATCCGTCTGGAACCAGAAACGTGTTCCTTCATTGGCGACAAAAGTGTAAGCCGCATCGAAATCGTCGAGCAGTTTGACGACGGAGGCGTCTTTGGCTTTTAGATCTTTGTAGTAGACACGGTTTTTTACGTCAGTTCCCTGGTAGACAGTGACGATCAGGTAGTTGCCATCTTCTGTAACTGAGCCACCAAACAACCAGTCCTTCTGATCCGGCTGCTCGTAAACAAGTATGTCTTCGATCTGCGGAGTGCCGAGTTTATGGAAATAGACTTTCTGAAAGTAGTTTGTTGCTTTCAGCGCATCTGCTTTTGGTTCGTCATAACGGCTGTAGAAGAATCCTTTGCCGTCACGCGTCCACGACACGCCGGAAAACTTCACCCACTTAAGATTGTCAGAAAGATCGTTGCTCGTTGCGACATCGCGCACTTTCCACTCCTGCCAGTCAGAACCCGATGCCGACAAGCTGTACGCCAGCAACTTGCCGTCAGGACTGACCTGCATTCCCGATACCGCAACTGTTCCGTCGGCCGAGAGGATGTTCGGATCCAGAATCATCTGCGGCTGCGCGTCGAGCGATGTGACTGTGTAGAGCACCGACTGGTTTTGCAGTCCGCTGTTACGCGTGTAGAAGTAGCGATTGCCTTCCTTGAAAGGCACACCGTATTTCTCAAAGTTCCAAAGTTTTGTTAGTCGCTCTCTGATGGCGGCGCGTTGCGGAATCGCATTCAGAAAAGCGAATGTCAGTTTGTTTTCTGCTTCGACCCAATTACGTGTTTCTTCGGAATCGAGATCTTCGAGCCAGCGATAAGGATCGGCGACTTTCATGCCGTGATAATCATCAACCTGATCGCTCTTTCGTGCTGGGGGATAATCGTTCACTTTAATCATAAATATGGCTGTTATAAGCAGGCACACCAAGGCGCTAAAACGAGTCAGTGGGTGGAATGGCATAACTACTCTCCCTTCGAGATTTCGGAGACTCAACGCAGGCTTGTTGAGGCGAGAGTATACAAAGGATTCCGATGCGCACAAAACAGTTGACAACTCGCGAAGGTATGCGCGAATCTAACCCAAGCTTACCGCCCCTCGGTAAGCAATATTTTGAGCCGCGTCTCTCTCCGAAAAGAAGCTATGAAATCCAGATCCCTTGTCGCCCTGATTCCCGCTCTATTTGTCTTCTGTTCAATGTCAATCCAGGCGCAGGAGAGTGGCCCGGACCAGGCGACGCGGCCGCGCGTGGTGACGCCGGTAGTGAGCCCATCCGCGGTTAAACCTCCGCTCGTTAACCCAAGCGTGCCGGCACCGAGTGCTGCGGAAACGCCAAAGAGCGTCACGACGCCGCTGACGTTTCTGACGCCGTCGATGATTCAGTCGCGGATTTCCGAGGCGCGGCGTCTGCTGAAGACGCGTCCGATGGCGACGGCATTGAGCACGCCGTCCATTGAGTTCGTTACGGTCGCGGCGCTAGAGCGCGAGAGTTCACGCACGCACTTGATCACGATTTCGAAAGAGTCGTTTCTGACAAAGGGCGCAGATATCAACACGATCTCGTCGTTGGGAACGAACGTGAACCTGAAAGTGCTCCGCGCAAATGGCGTCAACACCGCTCTCACGATCTTCACTTCCACAGGACAATCACTCGTGCCGCTAACGGTCGAATATCCGATTGAACGAAACGGGCTGTTTCGCGAAATGGCGTATTACACCTCGGCACATCCGGCGCTGCTTTCAAACGATCTCTCAAGATCGGGCCAATCATACGTACGCAACATGCTCGAGCTCGCCGCTACGCGGCTACGCGAACGCGGTGTGACGATCTCGCCGCAAATTCTGGATGTCGCTGAACGGTTGTGCCTCGTTGAGCACGTGGACCACGAACGCTTCCGTGCGGAGAACAGGCTCGCGCTTTACGACGAGATCTATTCGCTGTTTGCGTTGAACGAGCTCGACACGTATCGCTTTTCAGTGAGCAGTGCGGGAGCCGGCGGCATGGTGCAAATGATTCCGTGGGCGTACAACCTCGTCCGTTCGCGCCATCCGGGTGTTGGTTTGATTCCCGATTTTGTCACGGGCATGCGCAACCACGCGAACGCGCTGCAGGCTATGCTGCTTTACATGACCGATACGTGGAGCGATTTGACCTCGAACGATGAAGTCAAATACGCGTTGGGCGCGAACCTCGCTACACCCGCGGAACTGCTTGCAGCCGGTTACAACTCCAACGCTGCAAAGCTGCCGCTCTATCTCAAACGCGGCGGCGATTCATGGCGCACGCTCATCCCGCGCGAAACGCAAATGTATCTCCAAATCTATAAATCGTTTGAGAGTCTGGTTCCGATGAAGACGCGCGCAGCCGAGGCTAAGTAAGCGCTCCGCGATACGAGGAATCGGCGTATTGTAGTTTGTAGAGTTTCCAGTAAAGACCGCGGTGCGTCAGCAACTCCTGATGAGTGCCCTGCTCGCGAATCTCACCGTGATGCATCACGATGATCCGGTCAGCGTTCTGAATGGTCGATAAGCGGTGTGCAACCACGATCGACGTACGATCGCGCATCACGCGCTCAATCGCCCGCTGAATCAACTGCTCGGTCTCCGTATCGATCGAACTCGTCGCTTCGTCGAGGATCAACAACGCAGGATCAAACGCCAGCGCTCGTGCGAACGAGATGAGCTGCTTTTGTCCAACTGACAATCCGGCGCCACGCTCGCGCACTTCGGCTTCGTAACCACCCTTCAGACGATTAATAAATACGTCGGCGTGAACTTCACGCGCAGCCCAGCGCACACGTTCTTCGTTAATCTCTTCGTGGCCCAGTCGAATATTTCCTTCGATGGTGCCGCTGAACAGAAACACCTCCTGCAACACGACCGCGAAATTCTGACGCAACGCTTTCAAATCCCAGTCGCGCAGATCGACGCCGTCCAACAGGATGCGTCCTCGCTGGATGTCGTAGAAACGCATCAACAAATTCGTAATCGTCGTCTTGCCTGAACCCGTGTGGCCCACAAGCGCAATCGATTGGCCGGGCTCGACGGTAAACGACACGTCCTTCAAAACCCAGTCTTCATCCTTGTAAGCGAACCAGACGTTTTCAAACTCTATGCGACCGGCGGCGCGTCCAGCCTTCAACGGATTTTCAGGCGTCGTCACCGTGATGGGCAAATCGAGCGTTTTGAAGATGCGGTGCGAGGCGAC
>DASZDV010000010.1:0-3411 GCA_035941575.1 Pyrinomonadaceae bacterium | reverse complement strand
GTGAGTCATGAAGATCAACTCGTTGGTCCAATCGCCGACATGACTGAGCTCCTGCTCGATCTCCGGCACGTGCTGATGCGTGAACGGCTTGTATGCATAGAACGAATTCATACGTTGGGGATGATGGGTGTTGGACGCGGGTTTTGCGCCTGATCCTGAGGAACCAGTCTTCGCATCTACGACGACGCGTCCGGTTAACAACGCATTCGCGATGAGTGGCGCGAGACCGAGCAACGTCGCCGTCGCGAAGCATCCGGGGTTGGCGATCAAACGGGCGCTTCGAATGGCTTTGCGGTTTGTTTCAGTCAAGCCATACACAAAGTCGCGTTGCACATTCATCGCCGTGTGTTGCTGTTTGTAGTGTTGTTGGAACAGGGATTCGTCCCGCAACCGGAAGTCGCCCGAGAGATCAATTACCTTAATTGACGACCGTAGGTCTGGGACGATCGAAATGGCTTGGCCGTGTGGCAATGCCAGGAAAACGCAGTCGAGATCGTTGAGTGTGCTTACGTCTTCGGGTGCTTTGATAAAGCTTAGATTGGTAAGCCCTAGCAGGTTACGGTGCACTTCGGCGACGGGTTTGCCGGCGTGCTCGTTGGCCGTGACGAACGCGAGATCGACGTTTGGGTGGAACAAGAGAAGGCGCAGCAGTTCCGAGCCACCGTAGCCGGAGCCGCCGAAGATTGCCACTCGAATTCTGGGTTGTACCTGTTGCATCGCCTTAGACCACGGATGACACGGATTGAACTTTTTCAATCACCAGCTCAAACAATTCGGCGCCTTCGCGCCGCGCATTCGCCGCCGGCACCGAAAACTGCTCCTTGATGTAATCTTCACCCATGCGGGAGTCGGTCACTGATCCTGACACGACGTCCACTTCCACGCCGCGTTGCCGCAGCAGTTCAATACCGCCCCACGCGCCGACATAATCCGACGCACAAAACACAAGCGCCGACATCGCTTCCAACAACTCCACGTCCGCGAAAATCGTGTCAACTGAGTATCCGCCCAAAATCCCATCGCCCAACTCGATCACAATCAGGTCCGGGTTCGCCTCATTCAGTTTCGCGATGATCGCTTTCGCCGTCGGGGCGAGATCAGCGACGTCAACAGTCGAAGGCAAACCGCAGTCGAGAAAACTCGCAGTCGCGACTGCGCCGTGGTCCGCCATGTTCAACGTGTCGCGCAGGCAAGCGATGCCCGAAAGTTTTCCGGCCCCAACCCTCAAACCCGCGCGCGTTGCTTGCTTGATCAACTCCGTAGCCGCGACTGTCTTACCGCTGTTCATACTCGTGCCTGCGATCATGACGATCGGCGCTGTTTCGCCGAGTCGAGTTTGCGGCGGCAGGCAAGCGTCCGCGATGTTCAATACGTTGCCGTCTTCATCGCATGCCAAACCGATCACTTCCAATTCAATCGCATCGCTCAAGCTCGAATGATGTCCGGTGCAGCGTCCAATCACGCCACCCATATTCAGCAGGTGTAATTGATCCCCGTTCGTAACGCTTTGCGGAACATCGCCCACGAAACCTTTCAACGCGCGACGGCGACCGAGCACTCCGAGCAGAAGATCGCCGGGATTGATCTTTGCGAGGCGGCCAGTCGGCAACTCGAGCATGTTGTACGTCGCGCTGTCGGTGAGCGCGCGCACCACAACCACGTCGCCGGCACGCGGCGAATCCGTTGAAGAAACCAGCGCCACCGTCTTTGTTAAGCCAAGCGGCGACGTCGCTGAACCGATCTTGTCTACGTCGATAACGTTGATTTCAGTCATCGTTCACCTCCGAGTCGCAGTCGCAACGCGTTGAGCTTGATGAACCCTTCGGCGTCGCGCTGGTTGTAGACCGAATCCGCTTCAAACGTTGCGACGCGCTCATCGTAGAGCGAGTGGGGCGACCGCCGGCCAACCACGATCGCGTTGCCGCGGAAAAGTTTGAGACGCACATCGCCCGTGACCGCGGCTTGTGTCTCTTCAATCATCTTGCGCAGTAGTTTGAATTCGGGAGCAAACCAGAAACCGTAGTAGACACTCTCGGCAAACTTCACGCCGAGTGAATCGCGCAAGTGCATGACCTCTCTATCAAGCGTCAGCGACTCAAGAGCACGATGCGCAGCATGCAGGACCGTCACGCCAGGCGTTTCATAAACACCACGCGACTTCATGCCGACGAAACGATTCTCGACCAGATCCACGCGGCCGATGCCGTGTTCGCCGCCGAGCTTGTTCAGCGTTTCGAGCAACGCGACCGGATCCATTTTCTTTCCGTCGATCGCGACCGGCTCACCTTTATCAAACGAGACAGAAACATACTGCGCTTCAGCGCGCGCATTTTCTGGCGAGCGGGTCAACTGAAAAATGTTCTCCGGCGGCTCGGCCCAGGGGTCTTCGAGAATTCCGCCCTCGTAAGAGATGTGCATCAAGTTGGCGTCGGTCGAGTATGGCTTTTCAGCGGTCGCCGTTACCGGAATGTCGTGTTTCCTCGCATACGCGATTAGGTCTGTGCGTCCTTTAAACTCCCACTCGCGCCACGGAGCGATCACCTTGATGTCGGGTTGCAGCGCGTAGTAAGTGAGTTCGAAACGAACCTGATCGTTACCCTTGCCGGTTGCGCCATGTGCGACTGCGTCAGCACCTTCTTTTCGCGCGATCTCTATCTGGCGTTTTGCAATCACCGGACGCGCGAGCGACGTGCCCATCAGGTAAACGCCTTCGTAGATCGCGTTGGCTTTCACAGCGGTCCAGACGTACTCGCGGACAAATTCTTCGCGCAGATCTTCCACGTAGAGTTTTGACGCGCCTGTTGCGTGTGCCTTCTCTTCGAGTCCCGACAGCTCGGCGCCCTGGCCCACGTCCGCGCAGTAACAAACGACCTCGCAGTTGTAGTGCTCCTTCAGCCAGCGCAGCATGACTGAAGTGTCGAGGCCACCTGAGTAGGCCAAAACTATTTTCTTGACGTTCTTATCTGTGCTCATCCGTCTTATCCGTGTTCATCGGTGGTCCCAAACAGTTCCCAAACGTGCTTCAAGGTCGCGCGCTGCGACTTCGCGTCTCGCACGGCGATGAAGATCGTGTCTTCACCGGCGATCGTTCCCACCACTTCGGGAAACGCTGCCGCGTCGATCTCTACGGCGACCGCCGAGGCGAGGCCGGGTAATGTGCGTGCGACTACTAAACTGTCACCTGCCTGGTCTAAACTCAGCAGTCCGCGAGCAGACGCGCCATTCACTCGCGGCAACGTGTAGTGTCCGTGCTGCTTAACGATGCCGAGCTCTTCCAGATCGCGTGACACGCTCGACTGGGTCGCCGGAACGCCCGCACGTTCGAGCAGCGCCCGCAGGTCTTCCTGCGTGCCAATCGGTTTCGCCTGGATCAGGCTCAGTATCTTCTGCTGCCGCTCTCGTTTATTCATA
>DASZDV010000009.1:0-2165 GCA_035941575.1 Pyrinomonadaceae bacterium | reverse complement strand
GGTTAAAGAACGCGGATTGTTGTGAGTCCTAACCGCGTTCATCCGTGGCTGGTTGTTCTTCGTGGCCCACGAACAACAAATACGAATACAGCGCGACGCCCGTGATGGCCGCGATGCTGTATTTAACTCTCGCATCCATCGCCGCTGGCGAAATGAATCCCTCAATCGTGCCGGCGAACACTAGTAGAATCGCGACTCCAATCATCAACCGCACCGCTTCCATACCGCGAGTTTTGAGCGCGTCGGCGCGTGTCAAATCGCCGGGCATGAGCATTGCACTGCCGATCAATAGACCTGCTCCACCCGCAATGAAGATGCACGAGAGCTCCACCACTCCATGCGCCGCCATGAAAGTCACGAGATCGTTGCCGAACCCGGCGCGGTAAGTAAGCGCAAGCACCGAAGCAATGTTGGCCCCATTAAAAGCAAGATAGAACAGCGTACCGATTCCCAGAGTTGCGCCAAACGCGAATGTATAGATCGTAACCATGATGTTGTGGGTCATGATCATGCTCGCGCCTTCCTGGTTCGACTCGTTTAGTCGTTCCCACCACGGCGTTCTGGTTTCGATGTAAGTTTCGCGAAATGCAGGATTCACACCGACAAGTTCGGAGAACTCCGGATCGTAACGTGTGGCCACAAAACTAAAGACCGCAAAAACCGCAAAGACCGAGAACGAGAGCAACGTATAGCGCCACGTGCGCCGGAATGTTTGCGGTAGCTCGTGAGTGAAGAACCGTCGAATGCGCTTTCCACCCTGTGCATCAGCGCGATAGATGCGACCATGCGCTCGAATCACAAGACTGTTCAGGTAGTTGACCAGACGCGGATCGCGCGACTCGGCGCGGGCAATTGCGAGGTCGGAAGCAGTGCGACGATAAATGCGTCCCAGTTCGCGAACCTCGTCGCGGTTCAACCGTCGTAGCGAGGAGCTGTCGAGCAACTTCAGCAGATCCTCGAGCCGCTGCCAGGCGTTCTTCCGTTGATTGATGAATCGATCGGGAGGCACGTTAAAAAGATACGGGAAAAACCGTGTGTAAGGAAGTAATTTTGTCCTTAGTGCCGTAGTGGAGTAATTGTGTGTTGGCCGCGGCGCGGCCAGATGTCTATAGCACTGCTACGCCCTAGAACGGCGCTCCAGCGGAGCGCGATGTGTCCGTGCAACAGAAACATTCGGCTCCGCTGGAGCCGTAGTTAACTTTAGAGGGACGGTGGCTATAAACATTTGGTCCCTCTGGGACCCAATCAATGTTCGAGCAACACACTATTACCCCACTACCCTTAGTGCCTCGTGCTTGGTTCTTGGTATTTCGTTTTCTACAATGTAGTGAGGTTCAAAGAATCGCGCACAAAGAACAAAGAACAAAGAACAAAGAACTAAGCACCAAGTATCATGCAGCGCCTGGTAGAGTGCATTCCGAACTTCAGCGAAGGCCGCCATCCCGAAATCGTTGGTCTAATTGCAGACGCGATCGCCGCGATTAAGCCTGCATGCGTCCTCGATACTCATATCGATCCCGATCACAACCGCTCAGTAATCACTTTTGTCGCTCCCCCGGAAACGATTGTTGACGCCGCTGTGAACGCGGTTAGACGAGCGGCAGAATTGATCGACATGCGCATGCATAAAGGCGAACATCCGCGGCTGGGTGCGACCGACGTATTGCCATTCGTCCCACTGGGTGACGTATCTATGGACGAGTGCGTGAAGATTGCTCGCGAGGCGGGAGCGATCATCGCGCGTGATCTGTCGATCCCCGTCTACTACTACGAGCGTGCTGCCTTACGACCGGAACGAGTGAATCTTGAAGATGTGCGTCGTGGCGCGTTAGAACTTTTGCGCGAACAGATTACGACGAACCCCGAGCGCGCGCCTGATGCAGGGTTACCGCAGGTTCACGAATCTGCCGGTGCGATTGTCGTCGGCGCACGCCCGTTTCTGATTGCTTTCAACGTTATTCTCCGCAGTTCAGACATAGCCGTCGCACGCGAAATCGCACGCGCGATCAGAGGACGCAACGGAGGGCTGCCATTCCTCAAAGCACTCGGATTTCGACTGCAGACACGCGGACTGGTCCAGGTATCGATGAATCTCGTCAACTACGAAGTGACAGGAATGACCGCCGCTTACGATGCTGTTCAGCGCGAAGCGAACCGGCTTGGTG
>DASZDV010000008.1:0-15657 GCA_035941575.1 Pyrinomonadaceae bacterium | reverse complement strand
ATCCAGGCGCGACGTGGAATGCTATCGGTGTGTTACGCGGCACTGATCCAAGTGGCGAAGCGATTATGTTGAGTGCGCATCTCGATCATCTCGGCGTCAATGAGTCACTCACAGACGACAAGATTTTCAACGGCGCAGATGATGATGCGTCGGGCTGTGTGGCCGTGATGGAAATGGCGCGCGTGCTGGCCGCTGGTCCAAGGCCACGGCGCACGATCTATTTCATCTGTTTTGGTAGTGAAGAACGAGGCGGGCACGGTGCGCGCTATTTCATCGCGAATTCTCCTGTGCCGCTCGAAAAGATCGTCGCCGATTTCAATTTTGAGATGCTTGGGCGACCGGATGCGAAGGTTCCACCGGGTAAACTTTGGCTGACTGGTTATGAACGATCGACGCTCGGACCGGAGCTTGTGCGGCAGGGTGCGGCGCTCGTTGCCGATCCGCATCCGGAACAAAATTTCTTTCAACGTTCGGACAATTACACGCTGGCGTTGCGTGGTGTGATAGCGCACACGGTTTCGAGTTTTGGTTTGCACAAGGATTATCACCGGCCGAGTGATGACATCAGTAAGATCGACTTTGCGTTCATGACGCGGTCTTTGAACTCGCTGGTACGGCCGATTCAGTGGCTGAGCAACGCGCGGTTTCGTCCCACGTGGTTGCCGGGCCAGGCGCCGGTACGTTTGACGAGATAGGAGTTTATGAAACCGAAGTTCTTCACTACCCCTGAAAAGTTTCGTGAGTGGCTGGAGAAGAACCATTCGACCGCCCCAGAGATCGACATCGGCTTTCACAAGAAAACTTCCGGAAAGAAGAGCATTACTTATCCTGAGGCGTTGGATGAGGCGCTATGTTTTGGTTGGATCGACGGCGTTCGCCACAGTTTGAACGAGACGAGTTATAGACAGCGTTTCACACCGCGGCGTCCGAAAAGCATTTGGAGTTTAGTTAACATCAAGCACGTCGAGCGGTTGAAGAATGAAGGGCGAATGCGACCAGCGGGACTCGCTGCGTATGAGCTGCGCGATCCGAAACGCAGCGGGATCTATTCCTTTGAAAATGCTCCTAAGCAGTTGGCCGCGGAATATGAGAAAGAGTTTCGCAAGAACAAAGTTGCATGGGAGTATTTTCAAACATATCCACCCTACTTGAAAAAGACTGTTTCATATTGGGTGATGAGTGCGAAGAAAGAGGAGACACGCCTCGGACGGCTGCGCTATTTAATTGAGAGCTCTGCTCAGCGAAAGCGTGTTGGAGTGTTGCCCAAGTCGAAATAATGCCTGACCTCCTTGTGAATTTACTAAAACTGCCCCCACTGGAGAGCGCACGGGAGTTTGTGGTGCGGCGGGCGCAGCCCTTTGAATTGAGCGCTGTGCGTTCGTTTGTGGCCGAAAACTTTTCTAACAACTGGGCCGACGAGATCTCGATCGGCTTTGCGCGCCAACCCGTCTCCGTGTTTGTCGCCACGATCGATCGCGAACCGGTCGGGTTCGCGGCTTACGAATGCACGCGTCGCGCGTTCTTTGGTCCAATGGGAGTGATCGCATCAGCACAGGAGAAAGGCGTCGGCAAAGCGCTACTACTCGCCGCGATGTGGGGCTTGCGCGAGATGGGTTACGTCTACGCGATCATCGGCGCCGCCGGGCCAGTTCGCTTTTACCAGAAGGCGGTCGGCGCGATCGTCATCCCCGACAGCGAGCCCGGCATCTACACGGATCTGTTGAAGCAATGAACTCGCTGCCGCCTGGCCCAAAAGGTAGTTTGATTATGGGTGTGATGCGCGAGTTCAATCGCGACACACTTGGCTTCGTCACGCGTTTGCGCGATTACGGCGACGTCGTTCGTTCCCGCTTTCTTTACGTTTACGCGTATTTCCTCTACAACCCGGCTGACATCGAAACGCTTCTCGCGACAAACGCAAAAAGCTATCACAAAGCCCAATCGCTTCGTTCACCGTTCTTTCATCGACTCGTTGGAAACGGACTCGTCACGAGCGAAGGAGACTTCTGGCGACGGCAACGGCGCCTAGCCCAACCCGCGTTTCACCGTCAGCGGATCAGCTCTTACGGCGACATCATGGTCGAGTACGCGCAACGCGCGATCGCAAAGTGGCGGGACGGCGAACAGCGCGACATCGCAAAAGAGATGACGCGCCTCACACTCGAGATCGTCGTCAAGACACTTTTCAATTCCGACGTTTCGAACGACGCAGACCACATCGGGCAAACGCTTTCGCAAATCGTGAAACCATTTGCGTCGCAAGCAACGCTGAAGTGGATCGCAGACAACCGCCTGCCGACGCCCGGTCACTACCGCTACTTCAACGCCGTACGCGAGATCGACAAAATCGTCTTTCGCATCATCGGAGAGCGGCGCGCGACTGGATCAGACGAAGGCGATCTACTGTCGATGTTGTTGCAGGCGCAGGACGAAGACGGCAGCCAGATGGACGACGCGCAACTACGTGATGAAGTGATGACGCTGTTTCTCGCCGGTCACGAAACCACGGCGCTGGCGTTGTCATGGAGCTGGTATCTACTTGCGACGCATCCGGAGGCGGAGAAGAAGTTTCATGCGGAACTTGACGAAGTACTCGGCGGACGTTCGCCCGAGGTCTCAGATTTACCAAATCTGAAATACACGGACATGATCGCGAAAGAGGCGATGCGCTTATATCCGCCGGCGTACGCAGTTGGCCGCGAAGCAATCGAAGATACGGAGATTGGTGGTTATCCAGTCCCGCGAAAGACACAGCTCTTCGCTTTTCAGTGGGTAACGCATCGCGACCCGCGATTCTTTGAACGTCCTGATGAGTTTGAGCCGGAGCGTTGGTCTGGTGAATCGGTCCAACGTCTGCCGAAGTACGCGTATTTTCCGTTTGGCGGTGGACCACGCCAGTGTATCGGCAACTACTTCGCAATGATGGAGATCGTGTTGTTGCTCGCAACGATCGGGCAGCGGTTCAAGTTTTCACTGCTGAAAGAACATCCGGTGGAAGTGCTTCCGGTTCTGTCGCTGCGACCGAAGAACGGGGTTAAGGTCAAACTAATCCATCGCGCGAACGATCCGGTTCCACTCGTCGATCGTTAACGTTTCCGCGCGCCGCTGCAACTGAACGCCTGCCTTGCACAACACGATGCTCGCACCGCCGTTGCGCTTTAGGACCTCACCTAAGTCACCTGACGCATGTCTCAGATTGTTAAAAATCGTCTTTCTCTTTTGAGAGAATCCCTTACTAACGGTCTTCCAAAAAAGGTCTTCACGTGGAATGTTAATTTCTGTTCTAAAACGCAGCCGAACAACACTACTCCAAACCTTCGGCGGCGGCCGAAACGCACCCGGCGCAACATCAAACAACTTCTCTGTTTCGCAGTACGTTTCCACCAGCACCGACAAAAACCCTCGCTCACTCGATCCAGCTGGCGCCATCATTCGCTCAACAACTTCGCGCTGAAGCATCACGACCATCTCGGGCAAACACGCGCGCTGTTCGAAAAGCCGCTGCAAGATCGCAGTAGAAATGTTGTACGGAAGATTCGCCACGAGCCGCGCTTGCTGCGCCGGTAGTATCTCGCGGCAGAAATCTGTCGCGAGCGCGTCCGCCATGACGAGTTTGAAATTCGGAGACTTACCGAACTGTTCGTTTAGCAGCGGCACTAGCTTTCTATCAAACTCAACTGCGATCACGCGGCCGGCGTGTTGGATTAACTCAGCGGTGAGCGCGCCCGTGCCTGGTCCAATCTCGATGATCGTCTCGTCTGATTGAGGTGCGAGAGCGTCGATGATGCGTTGAATTGTTCGCTTGTCTCTGAGGAAGTGTTGGCCGAAACGTTTGGACGGGAAGGGTTGATCGGCGCTCACGTTAGTTGTCCTGATGGATAGCCGGTTACTTCGATGTCTCGGCCGCGCTGGACCACTTCGAGTCTTTCGAGCTCAAGGGCGTCAGCCATTTGCCCCACACCCTTGCCGCCCACGGCGGTTGGTGCTTCATTGCCGCCGATGATCTTTGGCGCAATGAACACCGTGACTTTATTTACGAGGCGTGCATCGATGAAAGAACCTGCAACGGTCGCGCCGCCTTCGACGAGTACGCTTTGAATCGAACGACGACCAAGCGTTTCTAAAACCGATCGGAGATCTGACGGATCAGAAGAAAGGATCTCAACGCCTTTATCCGTTAAATCCTTTCCCTCTGACCTCCCGAACAGGACGACCGGCGCTTCACAGCTCGTCTTGGCAAGCTTTGACTGCGGCGACAACTGCACTTTGTCATCAAGCACGATCCTAACGAGCGGCCTTCTTCGCGCCAAGCCCGAGCGATCAGTCAACAGCGGATCATCTTTCAAGATCGTACCGGCACCCACAAGAATCGCATCGCACGCATGTCGCAGTTCATGCGCACGACAACGGGACTCTTCCCCAGTCACCCAGCGCGAATCCCCTGTCCTCGTCGCAATCTTTCCATCTAGCGAAACCGCCAGCTTCAAATGCACAAACGGGCGGCCTGTGCGCATGTAATGCAAATAAGCTTCATTTACTTGCGTCGCTTCTTCCGCCAGCAGTCCCGTCTGCACCTCCACGCCGGAAGCACGCAGATGTTCAAACCCCTTGCCCGAAACTTTTGGATTCAGATCTTCAATCGGCGCGACGACGCGTTTGATGCCCGCGGCGATCAGGGCATCTGTGCATGGAGGAGTGCGGCCGTGATGCGCATGCGGCTCGAGTGAAACGTAAGCCGTCGCGCCACGCGCCTTTTCACCGGCTGCGGCAAGCGCGATTGTCTCGGCGTGCTTCACGTCCTCAAAGATGTAGAAGCCCTCACCTACGACTTCGCCCGCCGAATTCACGATCACGCAACCGACAAGTGGTCCTGGACTGACCTGGCCCACACCCTTTCTCGCCAAGTCAAGCGCACGCGCCATCATGCGACGATCAGTTTCGGTCATCAATTACCAAATAAGCTGTTCACGTATTGATGCGGGTCAAACACAACCAGGTCATCGACTTTCTCACCAATGCCCGCATATCGAATCGGCAAGTTCAACTCTTTCGCGATAGCCACTGCAATCCCGCCCTTGGCTGTTCCGTCCAGTTTCGTCAGGACGATGCCCGTCACGCCCGCGACTTTCAAAAACTGTCGCGCCTGTTCCAGTCCATTCTGACCAGTAACAGCATCGACAACCAACAGAGTTTCGTGGGGCGCGCCTTCTACTTCGCGGCCCGCTACGCGTTTCATCTTCTCCAACTCGGCCATCAAATTCGACTTCGTATGCAATCGGCCCGCGGTGTCGACGATCAATACGTCAGAACCACGCGCCTTTGCGGCTTTCAACGAGTCGAACAAAACCGCGGCCGGATCGGTTCCCTGCTTCTGTTGGATCAACGGCACACCGGTTCGTTCAGCCCAGATTGCGAGTTGGTCTGAAGCGGCGGCGCGGAAAGTGTCCGCAGCACAGATCAGCACGTCGTTACCTTCAGCTTTGATCCGTTGGGCCAACTTTCCGATCGTCGTGGTCTTACCGACACCGTTCACACCGACGATCATCATCACATACGGCGCGATGTCGTCAGGTACGGTCGTTTCCGAAGCAATACCCTGCCGTTCAGAGGCTTGCAGGATGTTCAGCAGTTCGTCCTTGATGGCTTGCTTCAACGCTTCCAGATCGTTGATCTGTTTGCGTGCGATGCCACGGCGCACCGTCTCGAGAATTCCGAGCGTGGTCGGCACGCCGATGTCCGCTGCGATCAAGACTTCTTCGAGTTGGTCCAGCAACTCGTCGTCGATCTGTTTGCGGCCAGCGAAGACGGTATCAAGTCTCTCCGAGAGCGACTCGCGTGTCGCAGCGACTGCACGGCGGAAACGCGCTGAGAACTCCTGTTCGAGCGCAGCTTCTTGCGCCTGGAGTTCTTCGATCGAACGATCGAGACCTAGCACCGATGATGAAAAGGTTGAACGAGGACGTACTGGAGCCGGCTCTGCCTCTTTCGCGGGCGGCTCAGGTTCGGGTTTCGCGGGAGCGGCAGCAGGAGCTTCCTCCCTTACCGCGGGTTCGTTTAGACGAAGAGAGACAAACTCATCTTCTTTCTTTCGGCGCCAAAAAAGTCCCATGAAGCCGACGATTATAGCCACAGATCACACAGATTCAAATCTGTGTTATCTGTGCCATCTGTGGACTTTCAGAGTGCGGTTTCGACGGCGTGGCTTCCCGTGGTTTCTTTAGCTTAACAACGCCGGGTCGGATTTGACCTTCGCGACAGGCTTCCGAGAATGCGCTAACCACGGCTGGATCGTAACGCGTTCCCACAAAGCTCTCGATGCGTGCGAGCGCGTCTTCAAACTTCATCGCTTTTTGGTAAGGACGATCGGTAGTCATCGCATCAAACGTGTCGGCAACGGCGACGATCTTGCCCATCAACGGAATCTCATCGCCTTTCAGCCCTTGCGGATAACCCATGCCGTTGACCATCTCGTGGTGCATGTACATTCCCGGCAGAAACTCTTTCATCGCTGGAATCTGCGACATGATCTTGTAGCCCTTCTGCGGGTGCTTCTTCATGATCTCGTACTCTTCATCCGTGAGCGCCGCGGGCTTCTTGAGAATGTTGTCGTCTATCGCAATCTTGCCGACGTCGTGTAACAACGCGCTAATGCGAATCTTCTCTACTTCGTCGTCTGACAAACCAAGTCGTTGTGCGATGGCCATCGAAAAACGTGAGACGCGTTCAGAGTGGCCACGTGTGTAAGGATCTTTGCCGTCGATTGCAGCGGCGAGTCCTTTGACGGTGCCGATGAACAGTTCGCGGTTCTCTTCGGCTGAACGTTGCAAATCGCTGATGAAGCGCTCGACCTGGTCCGTCATGATGTTGAACGAGTTGCCGAGATCGCCGAGTTCAGTACGGCTCGTCACCGTAATGCGTTTCGAGAAGTCGCCGGATGCGATGCGATGCGCGCCGCTTGCCAACTCGCGCACCGGATGCGTGAGTTTGTTCGCGAAGAAGAGACCGAACAGCGTCGTAAGTAGTCCGGCGACGAGACTGATCCACAGTACTTGCCACCGCATTTCGGAAACTGAAACGAGCGCCGCTGTTTCGTCCTGAATTGCGATCACGCCGAGGCGCGAGGTTTTGTCGAGTTCAGCAGTTGCGTACGAACCCAACATCTCGATTGTCTTTCCGTCTCGTGTCGCGGAAAACGGGGCAAGTGCAGATTGCACCTGCGCGCCGGATTCCTGCCAGTCCTGGACCACCTTGAGATCCGTCATTGGCTTTTCTGAGAACGCCACACTCGGTTCCGGATGCGCAACTGCGCGGCCGTTCTGATCGACTACGAACACTACCGGCAATCCGGCGTCTAACAATTCTTTTTCACTCTTCGAAGTTGGTTGCTGCACCGCGTCAAACACTTCCTGAAACGAAACGATCGCGACAACTGCGGCGACCACGTCCTGGTTGTTGTTTCCGCCCAGCACTGGTTCGGCGATCGTCAACGCCATTTCCTGACCTGAACGAATGATCTGTGGGCGGCTGACAACGAGACCGCGGCCACTCATACGCGCCAGCACCTCACTCACGCGCGCGTCCACCTCTTCCAGCTTGATCACGTCAGGCTGAAACGCGCGATGCAAAGTGCCGTCTACGGGCCAGAGCGCAAGCGCAATGAGATTTGGATCTTCCTGAAGAGTTTTTTGTAGACGCTGATCGTAGCCGCCGTCGTCGAGCGACTGGATGCCGCCGGCGATTTCGAAAGCGCGTGCGAGGCCGGTGACGACGTCGCGGTAACGTTGACCGTAGAGCTCGATCTGGCGGGCTTTGTCCTGTACGAGCTGGGCCTGGTAGCGGCCTTCGACGGACCGCAGTTCGTCAGCGCTACGGCCTGAGAGAAGGACGCCGGCAAAGGCCAAAGGCAGCAAGCCGACGAGGAGCAGGACTCCCAGCACGAGGTAGAGGAGACGGATTCGTCCGAGTTTTTCGAGCATTCGTTAATTCTGACGGTACAATCGCGGCAGGTCTTTGTGTTGGCAGGACTTGTGTCGAACGCGAGCGCGCCGCTCGCGGGGGCTATTATGCCACAGGTTCAACACGGAATAACACAGATTTATCGGCTGTCGGACGTCTGGCTGCGTCTAAATCCCCGTGGCTGGGTCTAAAGCATTGGGCGCCAAGGCCGGATCGCGCTCTGAGTGGAGAACGGCCCGCCCCGTCTGACTCGAGAATGGAAACTTTGGGCACGGACGAGATCATCGTAGAGCGCGCTCTGAGTGGAGATGCCGAGGCTTTTGGCGAGATTGTACGACGCTGGGAGCGGCGCATCTTTGCGCTTACGTACGGGATCCTCGGCCGTGAAGAAGACGCCCGAGACGCGACGCAGGAGACGTTTCTCGCCGCGTTCAGAAACCTGCGCGGGTTTCGTGGCGAAGCGAAGGTATCGTCGTGGCTTCATCGGATTGCAGTTAACCAGTGCATCACCCGTCAACGACGAGCAAAGGTGCGAAACGAGTCGGCGCTGGACGATGAACAGCAAAGGACGAATGTTTTTGCGGCGCCTGTTGATTACTCGCCGGCGGGTTTGGCTGAGGGACGGCAACGAACAGCGGCCGTGCGGCGTGCTTTGAACGGGTTGCCGCCCGAGTTGCGACAGGTGGTCGTGATGAAAGAGTTTGAAGAACTCACTTTTCGCGAGATTGCAGAGGTGCTGGAGCTGCCGTTGAGCACTGTGAAGAGCCGGCTATACACGGGGTTGAAGCAACTGCAAATGCGTTTGCAGAAGTTTGGTGATTAGTTTCAGACAGGAACGAAGATGGACTACGAGACACATAATGCCGCTAGTTGTGAACGCGCCGAGGATCTGATTGCGGTGCTTTATGGTGAGGCAAGTAACGTTGAGAAACGTGATTTTGAACTTCACTTGAAGCAGTGTGGTAGTTGTCGTGCCGAGTTCAATGCGTTTGCGCAAGTGCGCGAGTCGATTGGTGAGTGGAGAGATGAGGTGTTGACTGGCTTTGTGGCGTCGTCGCACGTCGCTTCGGTTCCCGTTAAGAAATCTGCGCGCGCGGCGTTGCGGCAGTTCTTCGATCTGTCGCCGCTGTGGTTGAAAGGCGCCGTTGGTTTCGCGGCAATCGTTTTCTGTGTGCTCGCGGCAATGGCGGTGTTTCGATCGCAACCTGAGAAGACCCAGCAAACAGCAACGGCAAATCCGAATGTTATCTACACGAAACAGGACCTGGATCGCGCAGTTCAGGAAGCACTGGCAAAGCAGGAGCGTGAGCAACCGATTATGAGCGCCGAAGTGGTAACACCTAAGAGCCCAAAGGTTCTGAAATCAAATGAAGGAAACAAATTGCGGAGGCCGTTTTCGAAAGCTGAACGCGCGCAACTAGCCGCGGACTTGAGGTTACTTTCGAACCAGGACGAGGCTGATCTGGACGTTCTTGGAGATCGAATTAATAAGTAGAGGATAAATGATGAAAATACTGCTGAGTTTGATAGTTGTCCTCACGGCCGCGAGCTTTGCAGTGGGCCAACAGGAGCAGGCATTAGCCGCGGATCCAATTGAACAACTTCGCCTCACACCCGATCAACGCCAGGCGATTCGACGGATCGTCGCGGAGTCACAAGCTGAACGACAAAGCACGAACAGGCGCGTTCGTGAAGCAAATGTCGCGCTTGACCTGGCGCTAGAAACGGAACCCACAGACGAAAACCTGATCGAACAGCGAATTAACGAGTTGGCCGTGGCCCAGGCCGCTCAATTGCGCATGCGAATTCATACGGAAATGCGCATCCGGCGCATTCTCCGTCCTGAACAATTGGCCACGCTGCGCCATCTGCGTCTGCAACTTCGTGACGTCCTGTCACCGCAGCGCATGAACAATCCCCGTGTTCGCCCAAACCAGGGCTTCCGTCCTCAACCGTAAATTTTTTAGCCACGGGTAATACATATACCCTCATTTTTCTCCCGCTTGACGCCCTGCATGCAATTTGCGCATGATAGGCCGCTCTTCAAAGTAGTGCGCCCCTTTGAATGGTCTAATTAGCTCTCAATGAACTTCGCCACGCGCGCTCTGCTCGAGCTCCAGGAGACGACGCTGATGGCCGCGCGCGCCGCCCGCGGTCTCTTCAAGCGACCTCGATACATCCCGGAAACTATTGCTCAAATGGACGCCATCGGTGTCGGGTCGTTGACCATCATCATCCTCACAGGTTTCTTCACCGGCGGTGTACTGACCGTACAAACTTTTCCCACACTGAAGAGCTACGGCGCGCAATCACAGACCGGCTACCTCGTCGCTGTTTCACTCGTGCGTGAACTCGGTCCAGTACTCTGCGCGCTGATGGTTACCGGCCGTGTCGGTTCCGCAATCTCCGCCGAACTCGGTTCCATGGTCGTCTCGCAACAGATCGACGCGATGCGCGCACTAGGCACCGATCCCATTCGCAAGCTTGTCGCACCGCGCATGCTAGCTTTACTGGTGAGCCTGCCTTTGTTAACCGTGCTGGCTGACGTGTTGGGAATCTTTGGCGGCTGGGTTACCGCAGTCGTGCTTTACTCTGTGTCGTCAACTGTTTTTATTTCGGCAGTGCGGGACGGAATCACGACCGACGACATGATTGGCGGTGTGGTCAAACCGCTCGTCTTCTCCCTGATCATCGGCGCAATCGCGTGCCGGCAGGGGCTTGGCACAGAGGGGGGCACCGTTGGGGTCGGCCGCTCAACCACGAGAGCGGTGGTGATGGCCTCGATCGTAGTAATTATTGCCGACTATTTTCTCGCCAAGGCGCTTCAGGTTATTCTAGGCACAACCTGACACTTCGGTACCGTAAATGGCAGCAACCGAGATACACACTACTTCGCCCACAGTTAGCGAAAACGCGCAAGAATCGACTTTCCACGAGGTTGACGATCGCGAGCGCGCGATTCCGGCCATCGAGTTTCGCAACGTGGTACTGGCCTTCGACGACCGCGTAATTCTCGATAACCTCAGTTTCAAGGTGATGAAGGGCGAGACAAAGATTATTCTCGGCGGCTCCGGCGGCGGCAAGTCAACGATCATCAAACTCGTCCTCGGCCTGCTCAAACCCGACGAAGGCCAAGTGCTCGTCGACGGCGAGGACGTCACCGAGCATTCCGAAGACCAAATGATGCGCGTGCGTAAAAACATCGGGATGGTTTTTCAGGAAGGCGCATTGTTTGATTCCCTTTCGGTCTATGACAACGTTGCGTTCCGTTTGCACGAACAGGGCGTACCTGAAGAAGAAGTCGAACCAGAAGTGCGCCGCATGCTTCGGTTCGTCAATCTCGAAGACGCCATCGACAAAATGCCAATTGAACTTTCGGGCGGCATGAGACGCCGTGTCGGCATCGCGCGTGCGCTGGTGGGCGACCCTAAGATCGTATTGTTCGATGAGCCGACCGCCGGTTTGGACCCACCCACTGCTCGCACGATCTGCGAATTGGCAATGAAACTACGAGACCTTGAAGACGTGTCGTCAATCTTCGTCACACACGAAATGAATAACGTTCAATACATCTGTTCCGAGTATGCAGTGGTTGACGAAGACGGCAAGGTCGTGTTCGAACGTGAGGGCGAACGCCTGTGCCTCATCAACAGCAAAGTGATGATGATGCGCCAGGGCAAGATAATCTTCAGCGGAACAGATGAATCTTTGCGTCACGCGGAGGACCCCTACATTCAGAAATTCCTCCGGGGACACTAAGGAAAGGACGCTATGCCTCGATCAACAAGAAGTGTAACCCTGAGCCAGTTACGTGTGGGAATTTTCGTGCTGGTGGCGATCGCTGTGCTGATTTTTCTGATCCTTAACGCTTCCGGCGATATCAATCCGTTCAGTCGCAAACTGCACTTGAAAGCGCGGTTCGTGGATGCAAACGGTCTGCGTGAAGGTTCCGAAGTGCGTCTCGCAGGCGTTCGTGTCGGTAAAGTGGAGAAGATCGTGTTGCTGGAACCGTCCCAGGTGCCAAGCGCACCGCGAGTCGAAGCACAGTTGACGATCGATTCAAACATCGACGGACGACCTGCCAACGAGCGTATTCGCTCAGACTCAACTGCCCAGCAAGGTTCGCCAAGCCTGTTGGGAAATGAGATGTTGATCAACATCACTCCCGGCACTTCGATGGGCCAACCCGTGCAGGACTGGGCCGTACTGCCTTCTTCGTCGTCCAACACCGTTAACGACTTCGCGACCTCCGGAACGGATCTCGCGCAACGGCTCAGCAAGTTGTCAGACGAGATCAGCGGCATTGTGCAAAGCGTTAAAAAAGGCGAAGGCACAATGGGGCGACTGTTCAGCGATGAAGCGCTTTACAACAACCTCAACGCGACCGTGCGCGAAACAGAAGATTTGATGCAACAGATCCGCTCGGGCCAGGGCTCGGCCGGAAGGTTGATCAACGATCCCGCGCTTTATAACAACGCCAACGAGATCGCCCTCCAGTTAAGAGCAATATCCGACGACCTGCGTGCCGGACGAGGAACTTTCGGGAAGCTCTTAACCGATGACGAGTTCTACACCCGCATCAATCGCACTGCTGATCGCCTCGACAAGTCTGTAGATCAAATCAACCTGGTGATTGCCGATGTCAATGCCGGCCGCGGAACATTGGGCAAGCTGATCAGAGACGAACAGATCTACAACGACGCACGCGCCGCCATTGCACGGTTCAACACGACTGCCGAACGTATCGACGGCATGGTCTCAGCGGCGCAACGAGGTGAAGGCACAGTCGGCAAGCTTCTGAACGACGAAACGCTTTACACTAACGTCAATCAGTTGTCGTCAGAAGGCGTGAAGATGCTTTACGATTTTCGCCAGAACCCGAAGAAGTATTTAACGATCAAGTTTGAGTTGTTCTAAGCCGTGCGTGTTATATCCATAGTTATCCTTCTGCTTTTGTCGCAGGCGGTGCAGGCCCAACATGGCGACCACCGGCACGACCAATCTGAAAAACTCGGTCGTGTAAACTTCACGATTTCCTGCACGCCGGCAGCCAAAAAACAGTTCAATCGTGCCGTCGCCTGGCTGCACTCATTCGAATATGAAGAGGCCGAGAAGGCGTTTGGTGAAGTTGCTGCTACGGATCCGCGTTGCGCGATGGCTCACTGGGGCGTTGCCATGAGCAACTACCATCCACTTTGGGCCGCGCCAACTGCCGCGGAATTGAAGCGTGGTTTAGCGGCCGTCGAAAAAGCGAAACTCACCGGCGCTCGCACACAACGCGAACGCGACTACATCGCGGCGATGGAAGTCTTCTACAAGGATTCCGACAAACTGGACCATCGCACACGCACGTTCGCCTACCATGAAGCGATGAAACGTCTGTATGAGGCTAATCTATCCGATTCAGAGGCGGCGGTGTTTTACGCGCTAACGCTCATCGCGACCGGGACGATGTCGAACGACAAGACTTATCAACGCGAAAAGGAAGCCGCTCAGATTCTGAATCGCGTGCTCGCGCGCCAACCGCAACACCCGGGTGTCGCGCACTACATGATTCACAGTTACGACTATCCGCCTTTGGCCCGCATGGCGCTTCCGGCGGCACGCAGTTACGCGAAGATCGCGCCCGCATCTGCGCATGCGCAGCACATGCCGTCGCACATCTTTATTAGGCTGGGTTTGTGGGACGAAGCGGTTCGCTCAAATCTCGACGCTGAGGCGTCAGCCAAGGCTTTCGCACTCAGGCACAAGATGCCGGGCGCGTGGGACGAGCAACTTCACGCCATGGACTATCTAGCCTATGCGTATTTGCAGAGTGCGCAGGACAGAAAGGCGTCGGCAGTACTCGATGAATTGCAGAGAATTCAAAGCGTTGAGCCGCAAACGTTCAAGGTCGCCTACGCGTTCGCTGCGATTCCCGCACGTTATGTTCTGGAACGAAGAAAATGGGATGAAGCGACGAAACTGACCTTGCCTGCGAACACGTTGAATTACTTTCCCTGGCAGCGTTTCCGCTGGGCTGAAGCGCACATTCACTTCGCGCGTGCGATCGGTTTCGCTCGAACCGGTGATACAGCGTCGGCGCGACAGGAAGTTGAGAAGCTCGCCGCTATTCGAGACGCGCTGGTTATAGGCAACGGAGAATATGACTGGGCCAAGCAGGTAGACATTGAAAGACAGATAGCCGGCGCGTGGCTGGCGCTCGCTGAAGGAAAACGTGACGAGTCGCTGAAGATGATGCGCGCAGTAGCGGATTTGGATGATGCCACTGACAAACATCCCGTGACGCCCGGTGCAATTCTTCCCGCACGAGAACAACTGGGCGAGTTATTACTCGAGTTGAAACAACCGTCGGCGGCGTTGCAGGAGTTTGAGACTTCGTTACGTAGCGCACCCGAACGTTTCAACGGACTCTACGGCGCCGCACGCGCCGCGACTCTCGCGCAAGATCATAAAAAAGCGAGAACTTACTATGAAAAACTTCTCGCCTTGACACGCCAGAGCGACACCGCCCGGCCGGAGATCGACGAAGCAAAAGCGTTCGTCGCCCTTGTGTCTAAAACGAATTAGCGCGGAACCAATCCAAACGCCCGAACGGGGAACGTGCCGAAGCGTTTTACCTTTACAGGCACGGCGAAAAACTTGAAACCGGAGTCAGGCAAGTCGCCGAGGCCGCAGAGATGTTCCACGACTGGAATATCGTGGTCCAGCAGAATTGAATGTGCAGGACGGCTGCCGTCCGCGGTTGAGTCGATGTTGTAGGAATCGATGCCGACGAGGGTGGCGCCGTTTTTTGCGAGGTAGGTCGCGCCGTCTTCGGTAAGAAACGGATGATTGCCGTTTGAGTATTCTTCAGTGCGCCAGTGTTTGTCCCAGCCCGTGTGAAGCAACACAGCTTTATCTCTGACCTCTAATCCGCTGAACACGTCCGCTTGAATTTCCTTGTTGTGAGACCGCACGACGATAGCGTCGAGGTTGGCGACGGAGCACAGATCGAGTTGCGCGAGATCTTTTCCACGCGCATAGCGATGAAAAGGCGAGTCGAGATAAGTACCGGTATTTGCGACCATCTCGATCTTGCCGATATGAAACTCTGTTCCCGGCGCGTAGAGGTTACGTGAAGCTTCACGCGTGAGGTGGTCCGTGATGACCGGTGGCGGCAAACCTTTGTAGGTGATCATTCCGTCTTCAATACTGTGACACACATCTATCAATTCAAAATTGCGCGACATCCTTACCCCCTCAAACATGCTTCTGTACTAACACCTGGAAACTTGAGGCCATGCCTCCGGGCAGAATCATTTCCTTCGCGCCCGTTGTAAGGTTAACTTTATCCGCTGCGTTTTTATTCCGTCCTAATCTCACTTCTAACGCGTCCAACAAACCGACGCTTAGAAGAAACTTATCCTGCGACGCAAAGTCGACCACGCGGAAGCCCAGCCTTTCGCCGGTCGCTTTCACCTGCGTCCAGTTGACACTACTCGTAATGTCGTAATTGCCCGGCGCACACAAAACATCATCGACGAATTCGTGTCTTGAAAACGCGCGCAACGTTCCGTTGGGCCTCAAGAGCGGATCGTAGAGTTCAGAGGCTTCAGCGCCGTAATCAACTGTGACCACAAATCCGCGTTTTAACTTCGCGGCAACGGAAGTTAACCAATCATCAACAGCAAGGTTTATTTCAATGATCTGTTCTGGAGC
>DASZDV010000007.1:0-2495 GCA_035941575.1 Pyrinomonadaceae bacterium | reverse complement strand
ACAGATCGAGAAGCTGTTCTTCCTGCGAAAGCTTCTCAGAAACTACCGTGATACTCGCAGCGGTATCGATTATGAAATTCACTGACTTCTCGAACCCATCAAGCGAAACTTCTCCACTCAAAAAACCACTCGACGTTGTTCGCAGCGGCACTTCCACCGCACCGTCGGTTGGCACCACGGGAGCCAGCGCGAGAGCATTTTCGGGCCGCCGAACCGCTGTCCACGGTTCCACGATATCGCTCTGATTCTGCCTGACGAGAGATAGACGGCGCGCGCCGTAGTCGATCGACGCGAGGAACTTCGACACCACCGACAGTCCGAGATAACCATCAACCGGAATGCTCGTATCGTAAAACTTGCGAATGTAAACGGGAACGTTTTCGACCCTCACCGCGCCGAGATCGAGTGAGTTGATGTAGCCGTAAACAATCTCAAACTTTCCTCCACCACCAACCGCGCGTGCAACACCGCCTCTCGCGACGGGTCTGATTCCCAATCGCTTCGCAGTCTGGTCGGAGATCACCGACATTCCCGAGCCGGTGTCGAGCACAAACCTCAGCGGCTCTTTGCTGCCATTCACACGAATTTGCAGAATTGGACGGTTGTCAGTCGCTTCAAAAGGAATTGACGTGCGTGGTTCTCCACTCGGAACGTAGAGCGATCCCTGACGACCCAGATAACGAAGGAAGTCGATCAAACCGAGAATGCGCGAGCGTCGATCCGTATCGGTCTTCGGCGCAATCATCAAAAATCTTTCGTACGCGTCAGCAGCCTCTTTGTACTTTTCACTGCGTGCCGCCGCCTGTCCGAGACTGAAGAGATAATCCGGTTCGCCCGGATCCATATTCACTGCTTTGCGCAACGCGGGAAGCGCCAGCGGCAAACGGTTCTCATAGAAGTCGACCATCGCCAAGCCAGCGACGGCCAGCGCTTCGTTTTCATTGAGCGCAAGTGCAGTGCGAAACTCCTCGACCGACAAACGAAACTCACCGGCTCCAAGGATCGCGGCGCCCAACAACGCGTGACCGCGCGCCGACAGCGGATCAAGCATGATCACCCGCGCAGCATTGTCGTAAGCGGCCTGTAAGTTTCGCTGCTTGAGTTGCGCGAAACTCAAACCCAAACGCGCTTCAATATCGTGCGCGTCCTTCTCCAGCAACTCGCGAAAGATCTTTTCCGCTTGCGGATACTCACCTTTGCGAACTGCTCGGTAACCTTTGTTGTACGCCTTCTTATCGGCGGAGCCTTGGGCAGTCTGCGCAGCGCCGGTGACGAACAAGCAAAATACGAAAGCGGCCACAACACAGGCCGCCGTCCGAAGAACACACTGCTTGTTATTACACTGCATGATTAACACCTATTTCAGGATTTCGCCCGTTTTCATCGACCACAGCACTAAATCCAGTTCATCGAAATTGACTCGGATCTCTTTCGCGAATCGAATTAACTCCTGCTCAACTTCCAGATACTTCCGGCGCGTTGACGGTGGCTTCGGCGAATCAACCACGCCGACCTCCGCCAAACAACGCATCACGTGCTTATCGAGAATCGCATGACCCTTCACGCCGACGTTGCGCAGGAAGTGACTGGCCTCTTTGTAGCCGAGTCCTTTGACCTGTTTTTCCTGGGCCAACCAATCGCGACGTTCGAAGGGATCACGAAAACTCCGCAAGCGTTTTCTGAGCGCCATGCCGAAGTCTGCGCGAAAGTAGTTTCGCGTAGTCACGATGTATTTCGGCCGGGCCACTGGAAAGCGATGTGCGCCCGCTTGCTTGAGCGCCGCTGTCATCGCTTCGGCTTGGCCGTCGAGTAGCAACGGTCTCACCGCGTCAACAGAGTCGAGGCCCATGCGCGCTGAAGCACCGGCAGTGAAAATGCAGTATGCCAGTTCTTCCCAAAGCCGCGCATCAGATCCCTTGCGCCAAACTTCCTCAAACTCGCCGAGCCGTCTGCGAATCTCTTTGCGACGTGCGCGGTGAGTGGCAACCACTCGTTCAACTGTGACGGGTTCTTGATTGCGTTGCACTGTAGTTTGTCAATACCGCGATTCTATGAGCGCGTCTGAAAGCTTGTCAACGAACATTATCCCTATCATCGGGTATGTCAAAATACTTCTTCCCCTGGTACACGCCGTCAGTTTATGATGGCCGTTGGTTGAACATCCCCGTTCAACCCGAGCGCATCAAAGCTGCGCTCTCCCTCACGATTCCCCGAACGTGATTTTGGAGATTGCCTAAACGAGGATGACGACTCGACTGAAACGATTGTTTGGCCTGGCGACGTTACTGTTCGTCGTCTACGTTAACGCCGTTTCACAGCAGCCTTCACCTGAACCATCGCCTTCGGCGTCACCGTCGCCCACGAGTAGTCCGACCCCCGAAACAGCTCGACCGTTGTACGGCGTGCAAGGCGTCCTCGTCGAAACGCTCGACGGAAGAGTTGTTTCCTCACAAGCAGAGAACGATCAGTTCAACCCGGCTTCTACAATGAAGCTC
>DASZDV010000006.1:0-1826 GCA_035941575.1 Pyrinomonadaceae bacterium | reverse complement strand
GAGATTAAAGGTGTTTAGAGTACCGACTTTAGTCGGGTTCTTGTCCAACCAAGACTTTGCCCAAAAGCCATGACCGCGAACAAACTCGTCGAGCTGCGAAGCAGCGGTCTTAGGTAAGCCCAAGGCGAGGTTTGCGAGCCTTGGGAAACCACGCCCGAGTTAGATCAGCGGAGCCCGCGAAGCGGGCGACAGCTCAGTCTTGAGTTTCAAAGTTTTGAGTTCGAGAATCAACACTGCCCCGTTGACTGATTGGTCGCCGCTCCGCGGCTCCTATGAATTCTGTTTACTTGTAACCCAAGGCTCGCAGAGCCTCGCCTTGGGCTTAACTACAACCGCTGCTTCGCAGCTTGTTGAATATTGTCAGCATCAACAAAGCATAGCTCCACTTGAGAGTTTTTGGGCAAAGCCCAGCTACCACGACCCGCGCGTCACATAATTCTTCGGACCTTCGTAGAGCAGGGCCCGCTGCGAGTGCCGCATCGAGTCGTGAATGAAACACACATGCGTGCACCAGCAGGCCTTGCCTCCGTCGATCGCATTGAGTTCCGTTTGTCGTTCCTGCGACGACCATAACTTGCCAAAATCGTAGTCGTGGTCTTTCAGGCTCCCGAACTTTTCGCGCAGCTCACACGCGCGCACGTCGCCGTCATAGTCGATCACCGCGATCGTATCGCCCGCGGTACAGGGAAAGGGCCACGCTGATTTGCCCGCGAAGTTCGCGTGTTGGGTGCGATAGTGCGTCGTGATGGTCCCCACGTAGGCCACGTTCTTAACAAAACGTCTCGTCGCATCATCATCGGCAAACATGCGATCGCCATAACGCCTGGTGAGCTGAGAGATGTACGCGTACATCGCCGGCAGGACTTCCGCCGGGACGTGCTTAATTTCCTCGCCGACCGGCGTTTCGCCACGCACGATGTTGAAATATTGACCGTCGAGCCGGAAATTCTCCCACATAAACTCGCCCAGTTTTTTGATCTCATCGTAGTTGTCGGCACAGACGACCGTGTTTACATTCAGCCGCAAACGATCCCGATATTTTTCTTTCAGCGGATAAAGCGACTCGATGCAATCGAGCGTCTTCTGCCAGTGGCCGGGCACGCCGCGAATGCGATCGTGAGTTTCTCCGTAACCATCGAGGGCAATATTCAAATAAAGGTGCAGCGACGGATGCCGGCCGAGAGCGTTGTCGACTATTTCCCAAACCCGGGCTTTCACCAGCCCGTTGGTAGGAATGATCACGCGCTCGACGCCATTGTTGCGCACGAAGGTGTCGATAATTTCAGACGCGTCGTGCCGGAGTGTCGGCTCGCCGCCCGACAACCACAGGTCCGTGATCGGCGGCATCGTGCGCGACACTGTCTCGATCTGATCGAACGTCATGTCGCCGGGCCGGTTGAGTTCGTCGTAATAAAAGCAGGTTCGGCAGAAAGAATTACAGCGAGAGGTAACAAACAGGATGACCGTGCCGAGACGCTTTTCGCGCTTGGTAGAACGGAGCAGTTGGATTAGTTGTTGTGCTTTATTCGCCACGGTTCATACGAAAGCATAGATTCAACGATCTGCCGCTCCACTTCAAATGGTAAATGGTGGATTCAAGTTTGAAATGCAACTAGCCGAATGCCTATACCGCGAAGCGGTAACGTCCCGGAGCCCAGGGTTGCTTCAACCCTGGGGAATTACGGTTCGAGATAATCAACCCGGTACGGGTTGCGCCCAGCGAACGCAACCGCGTTGCGGTTGTGCATGATTAACTCCCGCACCCAGGGTTGAGGCAACCCTGGCTTTGAGTCGCAACCGCTTCGCGGTAAATGGATTGACTCACT
>DASZDV010000005.1:0-14860 GCA_035941575.1 Pyrinomonadaceae bacterium | reverse complement strand
TCCAGGGTGCCATTACGAGTCGCTCGGTTTCGTGAAGCGCGGGTGAATGAGGAAAGAGCGAGGCTGTGTGGCCTTCCTCGCCGAGGCCAAGAAGGATCACATCAAAGGCAGGGATGGGTTCGCTAAAGAATCTACGCAGATCAAGCTCGTATTGCTCGGCGGCGTCCTGAGCGACGGGTTTTTCAGCGAGAATCCGGTGCACGTTTTCTGGCGGTAGTGGCACGTGTGCTAACAGCGCGTCATTCGCCATCCGATAGTTACTCTCCGGGTGATCGGGCGGCACGTGACGTTCGTCCGTAAAAAAGAAGTGAGTCTTGTCCCACGCGATCTGGTCGCGAAATGGTTCACTCGGATCAGCTAGAAGTTCGTACAAAACGCGCGGTGTTGAGCCACCGGAGAGGGCCACGGATTTGGGTTTTAAGTGGATAAAGTGCTCCGCGGCTGCGCGAGCCACTTGTTGAGGATTACCAAAAACTTGTATTTCCATTTTGTGTTACCGAAACGCGACGATCCGCAACGGCCCGCCACTTCCACCCTTGATCTTCATCGGCAACGCAATTATGGCAAAACCTTTGCTCGGCAACTGATCCAGGTTGGCGACGTTCTCGAACGCCGGAATATTCTTGTCAAACAATATCCGGTGACTCTCGAACAGCGTTGACTGGCCATAGTCGATACTCGCAGTGTCGAGGCCGATAGCTTTGATTGAACGGTTCTGTGTCAACCAACGCGCTGCTGCGGGATCGAGTCCGGGAAAGTGTAACTTCGCGACTGCATCCGCTCCACGTTCGTCCGTTCCGAGATACCGCTTACGATCCGGATAGTATTTCCCAAAGCCAGTGCGCAGAAAAACGATCGTGCCCGGCCTGATGCGGCCGTTACGTTTCTCCCACGCCTGAAAATCCGCAACACTCACAACATAATCCGGGTTAGTGGCGCACTGGCTGGTCACGTCGATCACGATTCCGTTGCCCATCAGTTGGTCCAACGGAATCTCATCCGCAGTGTGACGTCCCTTGGCGAAATGCACGGGCGCATCGAGGTGCGTGCCACCGTGTTCCGCCGCGGAAAACTTATAAGCCGAATAAAAATAGCCTTTATCGGTGACGCCTTCGAAATCAGTGGTGAGCTTGAACGTTTCGGCAGTGGGCCAATAGACGGTGTTTGCGTCAAACGCATGCGACAGATCCACGACGCGGCCGGCGGGCAAGGCTGGGCTTCTTTGCGCCATCGCAGGAACAGAAAAAAGAATCAACACGAGCAAGCCTAACTGTCTCATGTGGAGGGCTCCTCAAGCTTGGAGTAAGATCGGCCACAGATTAACGCGGATCGGAGCTTCTAATGCAAATTGGAATGATCGGCCTGGGGCGGATGGGCGCCAACATGGTGCGCCGCCTTCTAAGGGCGCAACATGAGTGTGTGGTTTACGACCGAAATCCTGAGGCTGTGAAGAGTCTTGCAACTGAAGGCGCAGTGGGCGCGGAGTCGTTAGATGACTTCGTGGCGAAACTAAAACCGCAGCGCGCGATCTGGTTGATGATTCCCGCCGCGCTCGTGGATGCGACGCTGCACGACCTCGTCGAAGTTGTCAGCGCGGGCGACATCATCATCGACGGCGGTAACTCGTATTACATCGACGACATTCGTCGCGCCGCCGAATTAAAAGCGAAAGGCATTCATTACGTCGATGTGGGCACGAGCGGCGGCGTGTGGGGACGCGAACGTGGTTACTGCCAGATGATCGGTGGCGAAAACGAAGTCGTCACGCATCTTGATCCAATATTTAAAGCACTGGCGCCGGGAAGTAGCACAGTTCCGCCGACGCCGGGACGTAAAACCGATTCGAGCACAGCAGCCGAAGGGTACTTGCATTGTGGACCAGCGGGCGCGGGCCATTTCGTAAAGATGGTCCATAACGGAATCGAGTACGGCCTGATGGCCGCGTACGCCGAAGGATTGAACGTGTTACATCATGCGAACGAAGGCAAAGCGGAGCGAGCAGCAGATGCAGAAACCTCGCCACTCCGGAACCCGGAACATTACCGTTACGATTTCAACATTGCCGACATCACCGAACTTTGGCGCCGCGGAAGTGTTGTTGCTTCCTGGTTACTTGATTTGACGGCTAACGCTTTTGCGCAGCATCCAAACCTCGAAGGCTACTCGGGCCACGTTGCCGATTCAGGCGAAGGACGTTGGACCATCAACGCAGCCGTCGAGGAAGGCGTGCCGGTGCCGGTTTTGAGTGCGGCGCTGTTTCAGCGGTTTGATTCGCGAGGTGAGGCTGAGTTTGCGAACAAGATACTGTCGGCTATGAGGTTTCAATTCGGCGGGCACGTCGAACGCGGGGCCCAATAGGAAGAACAGTAGGGATAAGTCATGTCAACCGTCTTGGTAGAACCAAACGCGATTCCGATGGAAGCACCGAGCCTGCCGCACGCGGAGCCATGTGTGATGGTGATCTTTGGCGCGACCGGCGACCTTACGCGTCGTAAGCTAATGCCGGCGTTGTGGAGTTTGAAAGGCGAAGGCTGTCTCGAGAGTGTGCGGATTCTTGGCATCGGACGTACGCCAATGAATGATGACGACTTTCGCGCGCAGGTGCGCGAGGCGCTGGTTGAATCAGAGAAGCTTGGCGAGAAAGACGAAGACGAGTGGCGCAAGTTCGCCGAGCGCATTTACTACATTAACGGCGAACTGAACGACGAGCACACATATCAGCACACCGCGAAACGTCTCGAGGAGTTTGCAAACGAAGGAGAGAGTGAGAATCACCTTTTCTATCTGGCCACGCCGCCATCGTTAGCGCCGACCATCATCGACGGCCTCGGCAAAGCCAAATTGGCAGAACAGGACGAAAAACACTGGAGCCGCATCGTTGTTGAAAAACCCTTCGGCCGCGATCTCGAATCAGCGCGGGCGTTGAACGCGAAGATAGCCGAGGTGTTCAGCGAGAACCAGGTTTATCGAATCGATCATTACCTCGGCAAAGACACAGTGCAGAACATACTCGTCTTTCGTTTCGGCAATTCGATGTTCGAACCAATCTGGAATCGTAATTATGTCGACTACGTTGAGATCACTGCGGCTGAAACCGCGGGTGTCGGCAGTCGTGCGGGTTACTACGAAGAGGCGGGCGCGTTGCGCGACATGGTCGCCAATCATCTTTTGCAACTACTCACGTTGACGGCGATGGAACCGCCCGTTGCGTTCGACGCTGATTCGGTCAGGGAAGAGAAGACGCAGGTGTTGCGATCGGTTCGGCGTCTGAAACCGAATGAAGTGGCTGAGCGAACAGTGCGCGCGCAGTATGGTCCCGGTAGCACCGATAGCGAGAGCGTGACAGGATATCGCGAGGAAGAACATGTTAAGCCGGGTTCGCACACTGAGACGTTTGCCGCGATCGAATTCAGAGTTTCAAACTGGCGTTGGTCGGGAGTTCCGTTCTACGTGCGCACCGGCAAACGCCTCGGAAAGAACCTAACCGAAATTGCGATTCACTTGAAACGCACGCCCCAAGCACTGTTCGCGCGCACCCCTGACGAAGAACTCGATCCGAACATCATCGTGCTGCGCATCCAACCAAACGAAGGGATCATTGTGACGTTTGGGGCGAAACTGCCGGGGTTCGAAATGCACACGACTACGGTGCACATGGATTTTTGTTATCGAAAGGCGTTTGGTGTTGAGCCGCCGGCTGCGTATGAGACGCTGTTGTTGGACGTGATGCGTGGTGATGCGACGCTCTTCACTCGCGGCGATGAAGTTGAGGCGCAGTGGCGTTTGATAACGCCGATCGAAGAAGCGTGGTCCGCGCAAGATTTGCCGGAGTTAACGAAATACGCGGCGGGTACTGACGGTCCCGCGGCCGCGGATGAGTTGCTGGCTCGTAACGGCCACCGCTGGCGCAAGCTGCACGAGAGCGTCGCCGGGTGTGATTGAGGCCACGGATTAACACAGAGTCACACAAGTAGGAGAAGTTCGGACGTCTCCTCTCAGTTCAGCAATCCGTGTTGTCTGTTTATCTGTGGCCCAAAGTAGATATAACCGTGGCGAGTTCGAGGCGATCGACGGGCTTTGCGAGGTGCACCTGATAACCTTCCGACAACGCCCGGATGCGATCCTCGGTTCGCGCGTACGCGGTCAACGCGAGAGCCGGTGTTTGTCCACCACGATCACTCGGCAGCGCACGCACTTTCCTGATCAAACTGTACCCGTCTTCCACCGGCATCCCGATGTCGGCGATCAGCACGTCCGGTTTCCATTTGTCCATCGAATCGAGCGCCTCACGTGTTGAAGAGACAGCCATTACCTGGGCACCCGAACGTTCCAACATAGTCGTCAACAACGCGCGAGCATCAAACTCATCATCGACAACAAGCACGCGCATGCCGCTCAAGGTCAGCTGCCGGTCGCGTGAGTCAGCTTCAAACACCGCCGTCACCGACGACTGTGGTCCAACATGCTGCTCCGCCGCAATCATCGACGGTAAACGAACGATAAACGTCGAACCCCGACCTTCACCCGCGCTTTCGGCCCACGCTGTTCCGCCGTGCAACTCGACCAGATGGCGCACGATCGCGAGGCCAAGTCCGAGACCGCCATAGGTCCTTGTAGTCGAGCCGTCTGCCTGGCGGAAACGTTCGAACACGTGCGGCAGAAAGTCGGAGTTGATTCCGACCCCCGTGTCCGTAACAACAATCTCAACCTGCGAATCGATGCGTTGTAGTTTTACCTGGACCACGCCACCCGCGCGGGTGAACTTCACGCCATTGGAAAGCAGGTTCCAAACAATCTGTTGCAAACGCTCGCGATCTCCAAGCACCGGCCCTGTGTATGGTTCGAATAGCACTTGCAGTCCAACGCCTTTCGCTTCGGCAGTCGGGTTAATACTTTCCACGGCCGCCTGGATCACCGATTCGAGTTCGCACGCCGCAAACTCGAGTCGCAATTTACCGGTGATGATGCGCGAAACTTCCAGCAGGTCGTTGATCAACTGGCACTGCGAGTTTGCGTTGCGCGCGATCGTTTCGATTGCCTGTCGCCGTTTGCGAGGCGCGACTTCATCGTGCAACAGAAGATCCGACCAGCCCATGATCGCCGTCAGCGGCGTGCGCAGTTCATGCGAGAGAGTGGAGAGAAACTCATCTTTCACGCGATTCGCGGCTTCAGCTTCGAGACGCGCTTCCTGTTCTCGCTTTAACGCCTGGCGCCGTTCAGTTGCATCGTGCGCCATGCCGCGGACGATGGGCTTTTCGACGCCTTCAGTCCTCAGCGTGTTGTAATACTCCCAAAGCCGGGTTTCACCGCTGGCGGTGCGCACCTTCATCACGCCGCGTGCGGAGCCTTCGGTCTTCACAGTGTTCAGGTATTCGTCAAACTGTTCGCGATACTCCGGCAGCAACCCGTCGCGAATGTTCATTCCGATCAACGATTCCTGCGGATAACCAAGCACACGAGCGGCCCACGGATTAACGGACAATACTCGACCTTCAAGATCGTGGGTGCAGATCAGTTCATGGCTGTTGTCGACCAGATCGCGGTAACGATCTTCGCTGATGCGCAACGCCGTTTCCGCTTTCTTCCGTTCCGTGATGTCGTGCGCAAGGACAAACTCCGCGGCGCGGCCGCCGAAGTTAACGCGATTCGCCGTGATCTCGACGTTGATCACAGTGCCGTCTTTCTTGCGGTGTCGCCACTCTCCGGCGTGGTCCAACTCGAGATTGTGGCCCGCAAGATAGTCTGCAAGTAACTTGACGTCCTCAGGCGGACGGATGTCCATGATCGTCATGTCGAGAAACTCAGCGCGCGAGTAGCCGTAATGACGAATCGCCGCTTCGTTCACGGCGAGAAAACGCAGGGTCGTGAGATCGTAAACCCACATCGCCTGCGGATTCGACTCAAACAACAAACGATATTGCGCTTCTGACTTCCGCAATGCCTCCTGAATGCGCGTCGCAACGGTAACGTCGAGAACAAGCGACAGCACTGAGATCAGTTTGCCCGACTCGTTGTAGAGGGCAGAGTTGTACCACTCGCAATGAAGAATCGATCCGAGCTTCGTGTAGTTGCGATTGCGTGAGATGGCGTGCTTTTCCTGACCCTCGTTTTGACGTTGGCCGAGCTGGTTCACGACGTCGATGTCTTCAGGAACGACGAACTCCCACTCACTGAAATGTTTGCCGAGTACTTCTTCTGCCTTCCAGCCAAAGAGACGTTGAGCTGCGGGAGACCAGCGCAACACCCGAAACTTATGATTCCATTCGATGACTGCGAGCGGAGTGTTTTCCACGTGGAAAGCGAGTCGCTTGTGATCGTCGAGTGCGGATGCTTCCGCGAGTTTGCGATTGGTCACATCGCGAATGATTGCAACGCCGCCGATCACCTGGCCGTGTTCGTCGTGTCGCGGTGAGTAGTAACCGTCGAAGAAGCCGCGTTTGCCTGTTTGACCGACGGTAAAAGGGCGGTTTTCAGCAACAACGCTTTTGCCCGCGAGGGCGTCGCGATAAAAAACGTCTTCGCCGGTTTCGGTAAGACAGGGAAAGACTTCGATCGCGCACTTGCCGAGCACGTCTTCGCTCTTCACACCGGAGATTCGCTCCATCGCGCGATTCCAGGTCGTGTAACGATACTCGCGATCGAAAGCGATGATTCCGTCAACCGTAGCTTCCAGGAGGCATTTCAGAAACAGGTTTTGTTCTTGGGGTTCGTGAGACATGGGGTTAATGCTACTCGCGATCTTGGCTTATTTTTTAGGAGGCGATACTTTATCACCATGAAACACATCAAATCACTACCCGCCGCCGCTCTCCTCGTACTTATCGCGTTGTGTTCGACCGTTGCGCTCGCACAACAGCAGGTCAAGCAATACACAATCGAGCAGTTTATGAACACCGTCAGGATCGGCGGTAGCTCGTTTTCCAGCGATGAGAAGTCGATCCTGTTTCACAGTAACAAGTCGGGAATTTTTAACGTCTACTCGGTCGGAGTTACCGGTGGCGATGCAGCGCAACTGACGAACTCGATCAAAGAGAGCACGTTCGCGGTCTCGTATCTTCCAACGGACGCGCGCGTTCTGTACACCTATGACCGAGGCGGGAACGAGAACAGTCATCTCTACCTCCGCGAGCTGAATGGTACCGAACGCGATCTCACGCCGGGTGAGAAAGTGAAGGCCAACTTTCTCGGCTGGAGTCACGACCGCAAGTCGTTCTTCTTCTCAACGAACGAACGCGACCCGCGCTTCTTCGACGTTTTCGAGATGCCTATCGACACGTTAAAGCCGTCGATGATCTACAAAGATGAAACGGGTTTCGATTTCAGCGACATCTCGAACGACAAGAAGTTCATCGCGTTTGAGAAGAGCGGTGGCTCGCAAGCAGATTCCGATATCTATCTTTACAACACCGCCACGAAAGAGCTGAAGAACATTACCACTCACACTGGCGACGTGGCGAATAGCGCACAGACATTCGATATCAATTCGAAGTCGCTCTATTACCTCACCGATACGGGCAGTGAGTTCAGATACGTCGCCAAATACGATCTCGCTACCGGAAAAACGGACGTAGTTGAGAAGGCGCCGTGGGACGTTTCTTACACCTATTTTTCACGCAACGGAAAGTATCGAGTGCTGGCAATTAACGAAGACGCGCGTACGAAGATCAAGATCTACGATCAGGCTACCGGGAAAGTCGTTCCGTTGCCGCAACTGCCGAACGCCGACATCACCGGTGTGAACATCTCGCCGAGTGAAAAGCTGATGGCGTTTTATCTCAACGGCGATCGCAGTCCGAGTAATCTTTACGTCTACAACTTCGCGACGAAAAAAGCGACGAAGCTAACGAACAGCTTGAATCCGGAGATCAATCCGGACGATCTCGTCGATTCGCAGGTGATTCGTTACAAGTCGTTCGACGGTGTCGAGATTCCTTCGATTCTCTACAAACCAAAACAGGCGAGTGCGCAACAAAAAGCGCCCGCTCTGTTGTTGGTCCACGGTGGTCCGGGCGGGCAGACGCGGGTCGGGTACAGCCCGTTGACGCAGTATCTCGTGAATCATGGTTACGTGATTCTGGGCGTCAACAATCGTGGCTCGAGTGGCTACGGCAAGACGTTCTTCGCCGCCGACGATGGAAAGCATGGACGCGAACCGTTGTGGGATTGCGTTGAGGCGAAGAAGTATCTCGCGTCGCTCGGTTACGTTGACGAGAAGAAGATCGGAATTGCCGGTGGTTCATACGGCGGTTATATGGTACTCGCGGCGCTGGCGTTCAAGCCGGAAGAGTTCGCCGTTGGTGTGGACTTGTTTGGTGTTTCGAACTGGGTGCGAACGTTGCAGTCGATTCCGCCCTACTGGGAATCGTTCCGCAAGTCGCTCTACAAAGAGATCGGCGACCCGAACACAGATCTCGAAAACCTGCGTGCAGTGTCGCCTTTGTTTCACGCAGACAAGATCGTGAGACCGTTGATCGTGTTGCAGGGGGCTAACGATCCGCGCGTGATCAAGCCTGAGTCAGACGAGATAGTTGACAACATCAAGAAACGACACGGCGTTGTCGAATACGTCTTGTTTGACAACGAAGGCCACGGATTTACGAAGAAGGCGAACGAGATCCGCGCGTACAAAGCGATCCTCGACTTCCTCGATCGCTATCTGAAAGCCCCCGAATCCTCGGAGTAGTGCGGCGAGCGCCGAGGGCGCGGCGGTTGTTCAGGGTTCGAACGTGTAGGTGATAGTCCCTTCAGTTTCGCGGCCGCGCAACTTCTCGGGCGAGAACGTCGAGTTCCTCGCGGCCTTTGTGGCTGCATCGCGCAGCAGCCAGTCGCCGCCGGACGCGCGCGCGGCCTTCACTCGCCCATTTCTATCTACAGTGATCCTGACGGTGACTGTTCCGGGAATTGGTTCCTGCCCGTTCAGCGGGCACTCAGCAACCGGAAGTGAGATTACTGTTCCGTCGAGTTCTGCTCCTACGCCTGGCAATCCTTTCTGCACCGGCCCCAGCTCCGGCGCAGACGCAGCCGTCTGCGTTGAAGGCTTGTTTGGGTGATAGAAGTAGCTTGCCATCAGCGAACCGATTACCACTGAACCCGTGAGCGTGATGACGATGAGCATCCAGAACAACACGGGCGATGGTTTTGACGGCTCGGAGATGATTGGTTCATCGTCATCGACGAGCGGAACGATGTGATGAGCACAGTAGGCCACGAGGTCGCTGTTGTAGATCGCGTTGCATTTCGGACAGCGTTTACGTCCCGACTTCCGCCGCACAACAAGCTCTTCACTGGGTCGCACCTCTTCAACCGCCTGAACCTTTTCCACAGATTGAAGGGGATGTTCTGATTTGTGTGAACTCGTGCGAATCTGTGGCTCAGGCTCTGGTTGCGGCTGCGGTGCAGGCTCAGGCTCCCGAACTGGAACCTGTTTGATGTCCGGTTCTTTTATCGGTACCGGCTCCGGTGCGGGCTCCGGTGCGGGCTCCGGCTGTGGCTCAGGGGCGGGCTCCGGCTGTTGCTCAGGCCGCGCGTGAAAAATATTTGTCCCCTCCTCCATCTCTCGCTGCGACTGTTCGGCGATCCTCTGTTTGAGACCTGCGAGCCAACGTTGACCTTTTTCTGCTTCGGACACAGGTTTCGACGTTTCGCGTTTGTCGCCTGAAGCAGGGCGCGACTGCGGCTGAGGCGTCAAAGTTCCCTGGGGCTTTGGAAGATCGGTGTGCGATCTCGCGCGTGCCGGCTTGTTGCTGAACAGTTCGATCGCTTCAGTGGCGCCTCTTCGTTGCGCCCAATCGATCGCGTTGAGGCCAAGGTTGTCGCGCAAACTGGGATCGGCGCCCGCTTCGAGCAGCAACCGAATCAGGTGCGTGTGATTGAAGATGGTGGCGAGGATTAATGGCGTTTGGCCGCCGCCGGTCCGCTCGTTGACGTCGGCTCCATTGGCGAGAACGGCACTAACGACGCTTGCATCGCCAGATGTGACAGCCTGGGTTAACGGAACAAAACTCAACGGCAAAAGTCCCTTCAGATGGAGCGGGGGCTCTTGTCGTAGTTTAAGGGTGATTGCAAAAACACGAAAGCCTATGGTTGCAGCATGGGCGGCGGCGTGAATGCGGAATTGAATCCGAGTGCCGCAGGAAAGAACGCTGCCGTCGGACGCGCACCTGTTCGGACCCACAGATCAATAGCTCCTACCGCAGTCAGAATCTGCGGACCCGTGAGATTGCAGTGGCCGTTTGCGTTTGTGAACGTCTGAAACAGGAGGTCTTGTTTGTTCGCTGCTGCGACTGTTTCGGCGTAGGCGTTTTCGTTAGAGACAACTACGAGCGGATCGATGATCGTATGCAGAGTCAAAACCGGCTTGCGGATCTTGCCGCTGTAATCGGTGTTGTTGCGAACGTAGTTGCGCGCACTCTGATCCGCGGCGATGTTTCGGCGCGCGTTCATTTGCGCCAGCCAACCGTCTACGACAGCCGTCGGCAAACCGAGAGCTGCGAGATACGCCTTCTCCGCCACAGTGAGACTGTAGTTGTGGTCCAGGTTTTGAACGTATGGACCACCTGCGCGGCGTTGCAACTCAGCGCGTGCTTCAGTGAGGAAGAAAAAGTCAGTGATGACCCAACCTGGATAAAACGCGGGGGGTGGCGGAGGCGTGATGCCACGACCAGGTGTGCCTGCAACGAGTCGAATGAATTCAAACGCCGGGAAGTTTGCGGGGTTGGCGAGTTCCGGCCCGAGCTTAGCGACAACTTCAGTCTCGAAGTCGATATCGTTTCTCACTTCGCCGACGGTTCCCCATGCTGCGGGAACTCCGAAGATCACATCGTAAGCAAGGTAAGCTGGAAGACCATTGTCCCAGACGCGCGTGGCGCCGGCGCCGACCGCGCACAGACACAGCGCGCCGTCGAAGATGCCGCCAAACTGTTCCATGTTCTTGAGCGCGCCGACAGTGCCAACCGAAGCTGCCCACAGGATGGTGTGATCGGGCTTGGCGACGTTCGCGCGGAAGAACACTGCGAGATTCTTTGTGTCCTGCATGCTGTCGCCGATGGCCCAGCCGTTGTCTTTGTACGCGGTTCCGGCGAGTGCATAGCCTTGGGCGAGAAGCGGAGCTTCGAGTGCTGGGCTAGGTGCAATGTCGGCGGTGCGATTGTCAACCTCGCCGGGATGATCTGCCTTGTCGCGGTAACCGTGCCCGAAGACGAGCAGTGTGCCGTTCCAGTTTTCAGGAACACGAATGCGATAAGGCGCGCCGTGGAGTTCGCCGGATAGTTCGAGCGGCGCGACAGCGCGCACCTTTGCTGCGGGCGAAGCAGGAAGCAGCGTGAGACAGAGAAAGAGGACGGAGGCTAGGGCGAAAAGAGTTCTCGCAGTAGTTTTCATTGGCGTTCCCTCGTGGCTGGGATTGGAGGGAACGGAGACTATCACGCACCGCGCGCAGCGACAAGCTTTTGACGCCGAGCGCCGCAGGCGCGGTGGTTCGATCACAGCGGTGATCGCCGAAGGCGCGGCGGTTCGATTACAGGGGCGAGCGCCGACGGTTGTAAGAGCCAACAACGGCGGTGATCGCCGCAGGCGCGGTGGTTCGATTACAGCGGTGAGCGCCGAAGGCGCGGCAAGAAGGTAGCCAGGGGCGAGCGCGAAGCGCCGCCCCTGGGATCTAAGAGAAAAGAGATACAGGCCTGAGGGGCCGGCAGAACTGATTTGATCTTAAGAAAAACCACGAGGCCTGAAGGGCCGACAGAACTAATGGTTCACGATCGCCTTAACCCGACCCGGCTTCAACAGCGTTACGATGCCGGCGCGGCGGTACCAAACACCGTCACGCGTTCGCCAGACTTCATCCGCATCGATCTTGCCGCCACTCGTCAACAGAATAACGGGCTTGCCGCCCATCTTCTTTCCCATCCCTGGCCCACTCGTCGAAACAGGCGCGGCGGTCGCGCGCGAATGCGACGTGTCCACCTTCTCCAACTGAACCTTCGGTGCGACGGACGGCGACGGCGACGGCGCAGCCACTTCAACCGGAGACAGCGAATCAACCGGAGCTGCTGACGACTCAACCGGCGCCGGCGGCGCGACAACAGATTCAGCCGTTACACTCGCTTGCAACTCGGCATTTCCTGCCCGACGCTGCGCAATCGCGAGATAAACAACAAACGCAACAACACCCACCATCAACGCCGCCACAAACGTCACAACTTTACGCGGCCGTTTTCGCGGCCCGCGTTTTGATTTCGGTTTTGCTGGAGATGGAGTTGGACCTGTCGCCGCTTCCAGTTCGGCATCGTCAACGACGACGAGCGGCGTGTTATCGAAGTCGCAACGTGAGTCAGACTCAGGATAGATGAAGAGGCACTGGGGGCAACGTTTCATGACGGGGATTCCAGGTTAACGAAAACGCCGGCCGTTTTCAGAACTTGAAAGGTTTCTTTAGTATCCGTCCGGTCTTCTTGAGGATTGAGCCAACCTTGTTCTCTTCCTTCTTCTCTTCGGCTCGTTTGCGTTGAATGGTTGGCGCCGATGCCTTTTTCTTTGAAGGCGTCATCGCGGCCTTAGTGGAGTCCGGTTTCTTTTCGTCTTCTTTTGTGACCGTCGAGCTGTTCACTTCTTCAGCAGCCGGTACGACCGCATGGTTCGAGTCAGCGGTCGGCTGACTGGATTCAGCCACCGGCGCAGGTTCAGCAACAGGCACCGCCACGGAGGCACCGCTGATCGGCGCTGGTGAAGGTGCAGTCCGCGTCGTCGAAACGAAATAGACGAGAGAAAAAACCGTCGCGAGAATCAGTGCGGCCATTGCAGGGAAGGTACGGTGCCGCCAATGTGCTTTGGGCGCCGCCGGCACTTCAACCGTCGCCAGCGCATGCATATTAGGCAGGACTCGAGAGTCGAGAACCAGCAGAACTCCGTCCATATCGCAAAGACTCTGTTCGTCTTCGTAAATGAAGTCACACTGCGGGCACCTTTTCATTTGCGACTCTCCTGGAAGTCGAATGCTGTTTTTTAATGGGGCCTGCGGCAGTGGAAAGCCGGTGTGAGTGTCCGCAGGCCTCTCAGATTACACCGTTCGGGGCGTGAAAAACAATAACTATCTAGAGATAGCGCTCTTTTAACACGTTGCGATGGTGCTCGACATGACCGGCGATGATGTAAGCCAGCGCGTTGACTGTAAAGGGGTTATCGCTCGCGACGCCGGTTCTTGTCCACGCCTGCGCCGGTAAATTCCGGAAAAACGAGAGCGTACCGGCCCTGACGGTTCGAAACTCCTCGACCAGTTGCGCCCACGACGTGGCGTTGGCCTGCGCGCCCGCGACGGCGATCTCCTGGTCAAAACTTGGCAGCGGGTCCGTAAACCCGCGGGCAAACCACAGCGCGCGGCTGAGAAAGATCCGTTCTCCGTCGTTCACGTGATTCAGCACCTCGCGCATGGACCACTTGTCGGCTGCGTAACTATGCGTCGACTGCTCTTCGGAGATGTTTTCGAGGAAGGGCGTCGTCTGATCAAGTTGCTCATTGAGAAATGAGACGATGTCGTCCGTTTGGACCAGATCGATATAGCGAAAGTAATAGGGAGCTGCTTCGTTTGCTTGTGGATGTGTCATGGACCGGATCTTACCAAACGTCCATCCAAGGCACAGAATACGCAGACGCCCATCAACCACCAGAACAACATCACCACTTCACTGTCGCCGTAGTTGTAGTTAACAAGCGAGCTCGCGATAAACCCGGTCAATCCACCTAATCCACCAAGCAGGACGCCGTAGATATTCGTGTCGCTCAACTCCCTTGCTCTCTTTTCATCTGCGGCAATTCTTCTCCAGAAAAGAACCATGAGCCACACCCACAGAACGAGCATCGGCAAGCCGCGATCGAAAGCCAGTTGCAGCGGCGTGGAATGCAGGTGCAGCATGTCTCTTCCCGGAAAACCCCACTCGTTCCAGTGCCGTTTCATGGCGTCCATGCCGTGTCCAAACACCGGATGCAAAAGTATTCGCGACAGTCCGACGCGCGCCACCTCCAGGCGCAATTGAGAGCTGGGATCGTTAAGCGAGAGCGCGTCACGAGCGCGTGTCTGTGAGACGACTACGACCCCAAACGCAAGAATGAAAAAGAGCGCAAACGTAAAAACAACTCTATACGCGCCGCGAAGCGACCGCCACGCGACAGCGCACGCGCCGATTGCGAAGGCAACGATCACCGTCCGCATCGCAGTGAAAACGAGTCCGGCAGTTAACAGAGCAACAGCGACAATGGTTATCCGGAAGTACTTGTTTGGTCCATGGTTTCTAAGATGGGCCAACGCCAAACCAAGCGCGAGCTGCGCGACGATCTGGAGAATTTCCGAGAATGTTTCGTAGTGACGAGTCCAACCCGATGCTCTGAACCGGTGATTGCGGCTGCTGCCTGTGATCCCGGAAGGTGAGGCTGATTGCTGTTGAGCTGACGTTAAGACCAGTCCCGCACGTTCGACGTGTTCGCCTTGCGAAATAATGCTGACGGCATATGGCGTACGCAGTTGTAATTGGCGTAGCGCTTCGTCCAGGTCGGGGAGCGAGTACACACGCTTGCGCTCAACACGCCAAATCGTATCGCCTTTTTTCAAAGGGATTTCATGAAAAGGACTGTCGACCGTGATCGACTCGATCACAACGCCACGCCCACGCACCAAATCAAGAGCGCTGTAAAGCGTTCCCACACATCCCGACAAAATCAGCACTGCTACCATTACAAGTGCCGATCGCCGGGTAATCACCGCACGCGTCAAGTAGAACAGAAACACGCACCACAACGATTGCAGTTTCCCAATGCTGATGTCTGGTTCTTGGGAAAAGAGTGAGGAAGCTGTCGTCCACAGCAATGTGAG
>DASZDV010000004.1:0-3406 GCA_035941575.1 Pyrinomonadaceae bacterium | reverse complement strand
AGTGCTTTCTCGCGTGCTCCGACGCCTTCCGAGAGAATCATCTCGCGCATTGCTGCGAGTCGTTTGTCGCCGAAGAACATGTGCTCCGTCCGACAGAGCCCGATTCCCTCGGCGCCAAATTGTCGCGCGGTTTTTGCGTCGAGTGGCGTATCCGCATTTGCTCTCACGCGCAAGCGGCGGAACTGATCGGCCCACGTCATGAGCTTGTAAAAATCATTACCGAGTGTCGGTTGAATCGTCGGTACCTGACCGAGAAAAACGCGGCCCGTTGAGCCATCGACAGTGATCCATTCACCTTTCGTGACGACTGTACCTTCGACAGTAAACTGCTGCTGGCTGTAATCAATATTCAGCGCATTCGCGCCACTGACGCAGGTTTTACCCATGCCTCGCGCTACCACGGCGGCGTGACTCGTCATACCGCCACGAGCGGTAACGATCGCCTGCGCTGCAACCATGCCGTGAAAATCGTCGGGACTGGTTTCCTGTCGCACGAGCACAACACTTTTGCCTTCACGCGCCAACTCTTCGGCTTCGTCAGGACTGAAAATAACCTGGCCCTGTGCTGCGCCGGGACTCGCCGGCAGACCGGTGGCGAGCACAGTGGCATTTGTTTTGGGATCGACGGTCGGATGCAGTAACTGATCGAGTTGTTCCGGAGTGACACGTTTGACGGCGGTCGCTTTATCGATCAGTTTTTCGTCAACCATCTCGACTGCGATACGCACCGCGGCCGCGCCACTGCGTTTGCCCGTGCGTGTTTGCAGCATCCAGAGTTTGCGGCGCTCGATGGTGAACTCGCAGTCCTGCATGTCGCCGTAATGCTTTTCAAGCAGGTCGGTGATTGAAGCAAACTGCTCGTAAGCTTCGGGCAATTCTTTTTTCAGTTGATTAATAGGGTTTGGAGTGCGAATGCCTGCAACCACGTCTTCACCCTGTGCATTCAGAAGATACTCGCCGTAGAGCTCTTTCTTTCCCGTCGATGGGTTACGTGTGAAAGCTACGCCGGTGCCACTGCCGGCGCCCATATTCCCAAACACCATCGCCTGCACGTTCACGGCAGTGCCAAGCGAATCGGGAATGCGATTAACGCGCCGGTAATCGATGGCGCGACGGCCCATCCAGGAGTTGAAAACTGCGGCGATCGCGACTCGCAGCTGTTCGTAAGGATCTTCCGGAATCGCGGCGCGCTCAGTCAGTATGATCTGTTTTTCCGCGGCGATGATGTCGCGCAGGTGATCGGCTTTAAGATCCGTGTCGCGTCCACCTTGTGTTTGTGCTTTGAAACGATCGAGCACACGCTCAAACTTTTCGTGGGCCACACCCATGACGATCTCACCAAACAACGATGCAAACCGCCGGTACGCATCGAGAGCAAAACGCAGATCGCCGGTCTGTTCCGCCAAACCTTGGACAGTTTCTTCATTTAAACCGAGGTTCAGCACCGTATCCATCATGCCCGGCATCGAGAAGGCTGCGCCTGACCGCACTGACACGAGCAGCGGATTCTTTGGATCGCCAAAACGCTTCCCGACCTTCTCCTCGATCTTCTTCAAACCCTCCTGGACCTGTTCCCACATGCCGTCAGGAAAATTTTTATCGTTTTCAAAGAACGCATTACAGGCTTCAGTGGTAACGACGAGTCCTGGTGGCACGGGCAATCCGGCGCGAGTCATCTCACACAATCCTGCACCTTTGCCGCCGAGTAATGATTTGTCGTCGCCCGGGCCTTCTTCGAAGAGATAGACCCATTTATGCGTTGTTGTTTCAGTTGTTTGTGGGGTTTCTTCGGTAACGGTGCTCATATGTTGCAAATTATCGCATTTCACTAACTTATGGAAGTCATCCGTGTAATCTGTGGCTAAATGAAGCTAAACTGACCGGGCTATGGCCAAAGTAATTGATCTGATTGTGAACGGAAAGAAACTGCGCGTTGACGTCGATTCGCAAACGTCGCTCCTCTATGTTCTCCGCGATTATCTCAACCTGAGCGGGACCAAGTATGGGTGTGGTGAGGCGAAATGCGGCGCGTGCAGTGTCCTCGTCGATGGCGTTGTGATGCGTTCGTGCGTGACGCCGGTGACACGTGTCAGCGGTAAGCAGATAACAACGATCGAGGGCATGGAGAAGGACGGCAAGCTGCATCCGCTCCAGGAAGCATTTCTCAAGGCCGATGCCTTGCAGTGCGGCTATTGCACTTCGGGCATGATCATAGCCGCTGCGAGTCTTTTGACTAAGAACCCGAAGCCCTCACGCGAAGAGATCGTCAAACACATGGATGCGAATGTTTGTCGTTGTGGCACTTATCCGCGAATCGTGAATGCCATCGAGATTGCAGCCGGCACCGCGAAGGAGGTGTCGAAATGAAAGACCTTGAGCTCGATCTTGAACTAGAGCGTTACGAACTCTTCGCCGCGCCAACTTACAACTTCAACTTCAACCGGCGCCAGTTTCTGAAAGCGTTCAGTGGTGGTATAGCGTTGATCGTACCGGCATCGAATCTGATCGCGCGCACGTTGCAACAGGAGCAGGACGAATCAGGTAGAGGTCGCGGCAATCAGCGCGTTCCGAATGATATCGGCGCGTGGATTCACATCGACGAAGGCGGTACGGTTTCAGTTTTCACGGGCAAAGTCGAATTGGGCCAGAATATACGCACGTCTCTGACGCAGGCAGTTGCTGAAGAGCTGCATATTCCGTTGAGTACTGTTCGAATGGTGATGGCGGATACGGATCTGACTCCATTCGATGCCGGCACGTTTGGCAGTAGAACGACACCGACGATGGCGCCGCAGTTGCGCAAAGCAGCCGCAGCCGCACGCGAGACCCTAATTACTCTTGCGGCGGAACAGTGGAAAGTCGAGCCCGCTACCGTGCGCATCGAGAATGCGCGTTTCGTCAATCACGATGCTTCAAAATTCTTGACGCTCGCGGAGGTCGCGAAGGGTCAGAAACTCGTTAAGACAATTCCTCCCGACGTTGCGATCACTCCGGTCAGTAATTGGACAGTGGCCGGGACATCGGTTCCAAAGGTTAATGGCCGCGACTTCGTCACCGGAAAACATCAATACACGTCTGACATGAAGCGCGACGGTATGTTGTATGGGCGCGTGGTTAGACCATCTGCACTGGACGCGAAGCTTGTTTCGAGCGATACGAAAGCGGCTGAAGCAATGCCTGGGGTAATAGTTGTTCGTGACGGCGACTTCATTGGTGTCGTGGCTCCCGATCGAGAAACTGCCGTACGCGCAGAGAAAGTGATTGCGGTTCACTGGCAAGCTCCAGGACAGCCTGGTAACGCGGAGTTGTTTGATTACCTGAAGAAAAACGCGTCGGCAAGTCGTGCGGCTCGACCAGTTGGTTCGATTGCCGATGGCATGGCCGCTGCCGACAAGAAACTGGCCCA
>DASZDV010000003.1:0-2203 GCA_035941575.1 Pyrinomonadaceae bacterium | reverse complement strand
ATTGACTACGGCTTTCACCTGATCACGACCGACCTCGAAGACGAGCGCGTCCCTGAGATGCACAGGTTGATGGATGAAGGCGTGACGAGCTTCAAGCTCTTCATGGCCTATCCGGGCGTCTTTCTGGTTGACGATGCGACCATCTTTCGTGCGATGGTGGCCGCCGGAGAGCGTGGCGGCCTGATCTGCATGCACGCTGAGAACGGAATCGTCATTAACGAGATCATCAAGCGCGCGCTGGAAAAAGGTCATACCGCGCCGAAATATCATGCGTTAACGAGACCAACCATTGCCGAAGCCGAAGGTGTGCATCGCGCGATCGCGATCGCGGAAATGGCCGAGTCGCCGGTTTACATCGTGCACCTCTCTTGCGCCGATGCATTGAATCAGGTACGCGAGGCTCGCGACCGTGGCATTCCCGCGTTCGCAGAAACTTGTCCGCAATACCTCTTTCTCTCGATCGACAACTACGATGAACCCGGTTTCGACGGAGCAAAGTATGTGATGACGCCTCCGCTGCGCGACAAATCAAATCAGGCCGAGCTGTGGAAGGGTTTGAAGATGGACGACCTTCAGGTCATCTCAACAGATCACTGTCCGTTCTGCATGAAAGAACAGAAGGAACTCGGTAAGGACGACTTCACGAAGATTCCAAACGGCGCGCCCGGCGTCGAAAACCGCGTACCTCTGATCTACAACGGCGGCGTGGTCGAGAACCGCATCAGCCTCAACCGTTTCGTCGAGCTGACATCCACCGCTGCGGCAAAGATGTTTGGTCTGTTTCCAAAGAAAGGAACGATCGCGGTTGGCTCCGACGCCGACATCGTGATCTTCGATCCAAACAAGGAGCAAACCCTCGGCCTGAAAACGAGTCACATGAACGTGGACTACAACGCGTACGAAGGAAAGAAGATCAAGGGCGTCGTCGAGACTGTTTTGTCGCGCGGCAACGTCGTGGTCGATAAAGACGACTTCAAAGGAAAGCCGGGTAATGGGCAGTTCTTGAAACGCGGTACGTGCGTGGCGATTTAACCCCCAACTTATCTCACTGGAGAAAACCGTTTGACGACAAACGAAACTATCCAACACCCCGACGGACGCGTTGAACTTCGTCCCGAAGCTTTAGCCGAAATCAGTCAAAGTCCTCTCTACAATCGCGACCTCGCACCTGTACCGATCTCCGCTCGTAACTGGACCACTTACAACTATGCAGCGCTCTGGATCAGTATGGCGCACTGCATTCCCACCTACATGCTTTCGTCAGGGCTGATCAGCGCGGGCATGAACTGGTGGCAAGCGTTGTTCACGATTCTTCTCGGCAACACGATCGTGTTGGCGCCAATTCTGCTCAATTCACATCCGGGAACGAAGTACGGCATTCCGTTTCCCGTCTTTGCTCGCGCAGCGTATGGCACTTTCGGATCTAACCTTCCGGCGCTGATGCGCGCGGTCGTGGCCTGCGGCTGGTTTGGTATTCAGGCCTGGATCGGCGGCGAAGCGCTCAACACGTTGTTCAAAGCTCTCATACCGGGATGGCAAACGTTACTCGGTGGACCCATTGGTGGTCACGCACCAACTGAGTGGCTGTCGTTCCTGCTGTTCTGGGGACTCAACATCTACATCATCTACCGCGGCATGGACTTGCTCAGAAAAGTCGAAAACTGGGCGGCGCCATTCGTGCTGATCATGACGGCGCTATTGCTCGGTTGGGCCATCTGGAAAGCAAACGGTTTGGGTTACCTGCTGAACCAGCAGGGAAAGTTTCATACCCTCAAAGAATTCTGGCCCATCTTCATCCCGTCGCTCACGGGAATGATCGGCTTCTGGGCAACGCTCTCGCTGAACATGCCTGACTTTACGCGCTTCGGAAAGAGCCAACGAGATCAGGTTGTCGGACAGGTGGTCGCATTGCCGAGTACGATGACTGTCTTTGCGGCAATGGGCGTGATGATCACCTCTGCCGCCGTCGTAATTTACCCGCACATGAAACCGGAAGAGCTTTGGGATCCGATGAAACTTGTCGGGCAGTTTCAAAGCGTCGTCGTGATTGCGATCTCAATGTTCACTGTCGTCGTCGCGATACTCGCAGTAAACATCGCCGCCAACGTCGTCTCTCCCGCCAACGACTTTGCCAACGCGTTTCCGAAATGGATCTCGTTTCGCACCGGCGGACTGATCACGGGCATCCTGGGAATTCTGATGC
>DASZDV010000002.1:0-2698 GCA_035941575.1 Pyrinomonadaceae bacterium | reverse complement strand
ATCAGGTGACGAAAGACGAAGCTGATTGAAGTACCTGATTATCGTTGCGCTGGTTAGTGTTGCCTTCGTACTGATCTACTCCCGCGTTCGCCCGTACCTCAAACTCATTCGCAAGGTTGTTGAGTCGTTGAACGTCGCGACGGAAGCTACAGCGACGACTGCTGCGCCGCGTTCTCCTTCGAAGAATAAACTAGTGCGTTGTGAGAGTTGCGGTACATGGGTACCCGCAGAACGAGCCCTTCATCTGGGCTCGGGACTCGAGAGTTTCTGTTCGACTGAATGCCTTGCTAAGAATTCTCAGGGGAACTCTGAGGCAAAGGAGCGGAAGCTTGCTGGTTGAGGGCAGACGTCTTATAGGACGTATGCGACGTATAGGACCTATAGGACCTATACTTCGGCCTCGCGTGCCTGACGAATAGCCTTCTCGGTGTCTGTGATCGCAAGCACCACCAAGCCCACGACAAAGAAGAAGATCAACGACAGCAGCGCTTGCCGGTAAGAGCCTGTGCGCGCGATCACGATGCTGAAGAGCAGTGGCCCCATCCATGAAGTGCCGCGTTCAGAGACTTCGTAAAGACCAAAAAATGAGGCTTCTCTGCCGGCGGGAATCATTTTCGAGAAGAGCGAGCGTGAGAGTGCCTGCGAACCGCCCAGCACAATCGCGATCACGCCTGCCATGACCCACGCCTCGAAAACACTATTCAGAAACGCGTACGCGTAGATCACAATCAACGACCAGATGATGAGTGAAACGATGATTGCGTTCTTCGTCTTGATCAAATAGGCGAGCCGTTCGAACAATAGCGCGCCGACGACCGCGGTGAACTGCACAAAGAGAAATATTTCGAGCAGGAATTGCGGATTGCCTTGGGGAAACAATTCCTGTTCGAGAAATGCGCTGGAGGCAAAGATCACTGTTTGAATTCCGTCGTTGTAGATCAGGTAAGCGATAAGGTAGCGAAGACTCAGTGGCAGGCGACGCAGTTCTTTGAACGTGGCGGCAATCTCGGCAAACCCGGCAGAAATGTAACTCTTTCCGGGCGGTAGTTCTTTCTTCTGCGGGCGCGACTTGAGTAAGTAAAAAGTGATCAGCGCAAACCCGCCCCACCAAATTCCCGCAGACAAAAGCGAGAGTCGCACGGCGAGTCCGGTTGATATTCCCAAACTCTCCGCGCGTTGGACCAGCAGGAAGTTCAAAACAAGCAACAACGCGCCGCCGAGATAACCGTAGGCGTATCCGCGACTCGAGACTTTATCCGCCTGGTCTTCGGTCACGATCTCCGGAAGAAATGCATTGTAGAAAACGTTCGATGCGCCGAAGCAAACGTTCGCGATGATGAACAGTAAACCGCCCCAGAGGTACAGATCGTCCTTGATGAAGAACATCAGGCAGTTTGCGAGGACAGCGAGGTAGCAGAACAACGCCATCATCCGCTTTTTAAGATCCGAGTAGTCGCCCAGCGCGCCGAGCACCGGAAGGAGAAACACCTGCGCGCCAACGGAGAGGGACACGCAGAGTGTCGGTAACGATTTCGCCGTCACGTCGCCGAACGGACCGAGATTTAAGACCACGCCGTTTTCACCAACTGCCGATTGAGCGAGTCTTGTCAGGTACGGACTGAACAACGCGCCAACAACCGTAGTGTAGAAGGCTGAGTTGGCCCAGTCGTACATCTTCCAGCCGAAGATCTCGCGTGAGTCGTTTTTATCAGTCATTAATCGGTGAGTAGCGCGACAATGGCAGGCGTGATGTCGGCAAGAGTTTTGATCCTGGCTGCGATTCGCTCACGTTGAGCACCCCAAACGATTGTTGGTACTGCATGCAGCGTGTGATTGCGTGACGAAAGATCTTCGATATTGCCGTGATCGCTGGTGAGTATAACGGTAGTTTGATTGAGATCAAGCCTTATTAATAGCTCACGTATGAAGAGAGCGAGACTTGTCAGCACGGACCGTGCCATCGGCATGTCCTGCGCGTGTCCCACCTTGTCGGTGATGAAGTATTCATAAAGCGTAAACCGGTTTTCGGCCACGATACACGCAAGAACATCCGCGGCCTCAGCTTCACTTCTTTCGCTCACGTCTTCGCCGCGTTCGATCAGAATACGATTGGTGAAATCCATGAACACAGCGGCGCCGTTTCTTACATCCGCAACAGTCCTGAACGGCAGACCTGCGGCTTCAACCGCCGCTGTGGTTGCTGAGATCCAACGCGGACGTTCGTCGAAGAAGCGACGCGTGTAAGCATTCGCGAACGTGATTGGCCCAACGCCGGCTTCCGTTAACTGCCGAAAGATAGAGTGCGCGGCGAGAATCTCAAGCAGGGCTTTGTTGGGAAATCCCTGTTTGTGATAACCGATCGCCGCAGGCGCGTTAATGCCCGTGAGAATGGTCGTTTGTCCTGAAGCACTTTGCGGACGACCCTCGACGCCGAGACGCGGATCGGTTGGCACTACGATCGCGTCGAGAAAAGTTTCCGCAGGTTCGTTCTGGAAAACTGCGAGGGGCGCGGCGTTCGGAAGGTTGTCGAGAGGATTGAAAGGACCGCGTGTGCCGATGCCGAGTCCGTCGATAAAAAAGAGCAGGACCGAGGCGTCACTCGTCGTCATGAAGCAGGCCACGCTCGCGATAAAGATTGAGCTTGTTGTGCAGCGTCTTGAGACTGATGCCGAGCAACTCCGCCGCGCGAGTCTTATTG
>DASZDV010000001.1:0-1730 GCA_035941575.1 Pyrinomonadaceae bacterium | reverse complement strand
ACTGAAGGATCGCGCTCGCGATTTGTCACAAAGAAAGCCGCGGAGGAAATCCTCCGCGGCTTTCTTGTTCTTAGAGCTTAGTGCTTAGATCTGATTCGGCAGTAACACCTAAGGTCTGAGTTCTAAGGTCTAAGGTCTAAGTACTAAGCTCTAAGTTCTAAGCACTAGTTACGCAATCTTCCTTCCAAATCGTAATCACGCAAACGTCGATAAAGAGTTGAGGGCGAGATGCCGAGCATCTCAGCAGCTTTACCTCGATGCCAACCGGTCTGTTCCAGGGCTGCGATGATTTGCTGCTTCTCGACATCGCGCAAGGAACCAGTCGCCGACCCTGCCGCATCCGCCGGTCCGCTGATCGCTGGCGGGGGTACGGACACAAACGACACTGCGCCATTCGTGCGTCCGGCCACTTCCGGTGGCAATTCGTTCACGGTGATACGGCCATCGTTGGCGAGCAGCACAGCACGCTCTAAACAATTACGCAGCTGACGAACGTTACCGGGCCAGCTGTACTCCCTCAGCTTCTCCATCACTTCCGGGCCAATCTCAGGCGCATTGGCCCCGGCCAACTGTTTCAAAACATATTGCGTCAGGGGCGCGACATCTTCCGAACGTTCACGCAGCGGCGTCAGGTGAATCTGAAAACTGTTGATGCGATAAAGCAGGTCCGCGCGAAACGATCCGTCGCCCACCACTGTATCGAGGTTGCGGTTGGTGGCCGCGACGATCCGGACGTTGACTTCTACTTTGCGTACGCCGCCGACGCGGAAGAACGTGCGCGTTTCAATCGCGCGCAACAATTTCGCCTGCAAACTCGCCGGCAGTTCGGTGACTTCATCGAGGAACAGCGTGCCGCCGTCAGCCAATTCGATCAGACCGAGCTTGCGTGCTTTCGCTCCTGAAAACGCACCGGCTTCATAGCCAAACAATTCAGATTCGAGCAGAGACTCCTGGAACGCGGCGCAGTTAAGATCGATAAACGATCCCTTCGCGCGATTCGACAAACGATGAATGGCTTGTGCGATCAGCTCTTTCCCCGTACCGGACTCGCCGGTAATCAGAACCGACGCTTCGGACGGCGCCACTCGCTCTACCAGGCGAATTGCTTCGGCCATCGCTTGTGACTGGCTGACGATTTCAGGTAAGGCCGACTGTCTTTCGAGCTGGGCCCGCAGCCGCTGATTGTCAACGCGCAGGTTTCGCTTCTCGGCCGCCTGACGCACACGCACATCGAGTTCGTTAATGCTGTAAGGCTTGGTCAGATAATCGTAGGCTCCGCTCTTCATCGCCTCGACCGCAGTTTCAATCGTGCCCTGGCCGGTGAGCATGATAACTTCCGGCGGATTGGGCCGTTCGTGAACGCGGCGCAGCAGTTCCATGCCGTCCATGCGCGGCATGTTGATGTCGCACAGCAACACATCCACATTGCTCTCTTCCAGCTTGCGCAAGGCCGCTTCGCCATCCGGCGCGACGTGCACACGATACCCGAGGCGCTGCAACTCCTTCTGCAAAACCAGGCGAAGGTTTGCCTCGTCTTCGGCTATCAATAATCTTGCGTCGCGTTGTTCGTTCACTTTCGACTCCCGCACTAGTCAACGGACTGGCGTCCGTTAGTTTGAATCGCTCGCTTTGGGTAGCGAGATGGTAAACGTTGTCCCCACTCCAATGGTTGACCGGACGTCGAGGCGGCCACCATGCTCAGATACAATACCATAACAGACGGCGAGCCC